>JBAXFI010000009.1:0-47698 GCA_037139995.1 Comamonadaceae bacterium
TGAAAGGGGACATTTGAATCTGGTCAAAAGGGGACATTACGACTTTGCGCTGTCACCTGACCCGGTGACTGGACACTTTTGCCGCTGTGCGTCAGAATCGGCGTTCTATGAACGGGAGTGATGATTTTCATGCCAGTGATCGCGGTCGTCAATCACAAAGGCGGTAGTGGCAAAAGCACACTCGCCACCCACCTGGCAGCGTGGCTGGCCAGGCAGGGCTTGCCGGTCATGCTGGGCGATATGGATCGTCAGCAGTCCGCGCGCACTTGGCTCAAGCGACGCGATCCATCGCTGCCCAACATCCTGCCATGGATCGCCGACCACAGAGGCGTGCTCAGACCACCGGCAGGTGTAACCCACGTCGTTCTGGATACGCCGGCTGGCATGCATGGGCTTGAGCTGGCCAAGGTTGTGATGTCGGCAGACGCTGTCATCATGCCGGTTTGCAATTCCATTTTTGATCGCGACTCGGCCGCGTTCTGCATCACAGAACTGATGACTTTGCCAAGGGTTGCCAGCCGAAAGTGCAGGCTGGGAGTGGTCGGAATGCGGATCGACGCGCGTACGCACTCGGCTCAGACACTGCGTCAATGGGCTTTGTCCATGCAGGTCCTTTTTTTGGGTGTGCTGCGCCAGACGCAGGTCTACGTGCGCAGTCTTGAAAGTGGCCAGACGGTGTTCGATTTGACCGGCAGCGCCACCCAGATCGATCTTGACCAGTGGGAGCCGATCCTGCAATGGCTCAGGCCCATAGCCCAACTGACCCCGGCCGGCGAGCAGGCCAGTTCCGGCTCCCGGCCAGCAAACCTGTCGCCTGACCATCGCGACGTAGATCGCATGCCTGCGGCCCGAGCCAATGCCCTCATGCCCGCACAGGAGGCACTTGTGCACGGGGATCTGCTCTCCAGATTTGCCAAAGGACACTCCGGGCGCGACCTAATGCCCCGTCTGAGTACCGGTGCTGACTCGATCGATCCGTTCCGCTCCAAGCCCGACTATCACTCCGATGCACTGATCTGATTCGGCCTGCGGCTCATTCGCTGCCAGGCGACTCAGAAGGGAAGATAGGTTTTCTCTCGGGTGTAGTGCATGTAGCCAATGCTCGCGCCGGCCCGCATCCCCACGCCAAGCCGAATGGGCGCGAGTATGACGCCATCGCGCTGCTGGTAGTTGATGCCAGCGCCGCCAACGTAATAGAAGCTGCCATCCACTGCTGGAAAGCGCTGGAATAGCTTTTCACTCGACGGCAGGTGGTACACCAAGATGAAGACCTTCGACACGTTGGCGCCAAAGTCGAATCCGATGGAAGGTCCTTGCCAATAGACTTTTCTGGACTTGCCGGTTTTCATGCTGAGCATCCCGCTGCCGTAGCGCAGGCCTACCGTCACCGCGCCGCCGGCCTCTTCGCCTTTGATGTAGCCACTGGGCCGGCCATGCTCCTTGAAAGCCTTCTCGATGATTTTGCCAAGACCCTCAGTACTGGAGCCGAAAAACCGCTCCGCATCCTTCAGGACTGACTCCTGGTCGTAAGTGCTCTTGTCGGAATCGGTTGAACTGTCGGCGGCATGACCGGGCATTGCAGCTACCAGTCCAGCAAACAGCACTGCCTGCAAAAGCTTCGCGACGCACGCGTGAATATTCCAACATTGATTGAAGGTGGTCATAGGTTCAGCTCATCCCATTCTCTGTAAATTTCGACGATCCCGTTTGGTGGGACGGCCATGCGCGAGGCTCAGCGCAGGTTCCGGGCTCAAGCGATGGAGCTCAATGGCATTGGCGCTTGCTTGCAGACTCTCTGCCGTCTCCTCATAGTACTGCTGTGCCACCGAGGCCGGCCCACGCTGTTCGCCAAGAACCTTCACGACAACCGTGCGCGGCATTCTGGCTTGCACCACGGTGATCAGGTCGCCAACCCGGATTTCCCTGGACGGTTTGACGTCGTGCCCTTCCAGTTGCACGCGTCCACGGTTGATTTCATCGATTGCCAATGAACGCGTCCTGAAGAAACGTGCGGCCCATAGCCACTTGTCGATGCGCATGCTGCTGTGGATTATGCGGGGTAAACTGGAAACGGATCAACAAAGTGGGGGATGACATGACAAAGCGCAGGGTGTTCATCTGGGCCGTGGCAGGAGCTTTGTCTATGGCAGCTGTGTGGTACGTGGTACGAACGGTTGAGGCGGACGATCGGCTGAAAAGTGAAGAACAGCAACGCGTGGCCAAAGAAGCCGCGAAGTCTATGGCGCAAATCGCGGCAGAGTCGGCAGCAATCGCTGCGTCTGATGCTGCCAGGGTCGTCGAGGAAGCGCAGTATCGGGTGATGCCAAGGTAGCGGTCCGGTGTTTCGGCAAGATCCCAAGCAGTTCAGCTATTCGTTGCCCTCAATGACCTGGCTGAGGATCTTGACTCCGATTCCAAATTTTCCATCAACCTCTTCGACCCGAACGACGTTTCCTTCGCAAGACAGTTTCAACTTGCCACCTGGTGTATCCAGGTTGATCCAAAAATCGATATGTGAACCAATTTCGAGTTTGCTGCTTTGAACAATATACAGACCGCTGCGACTGATGTCACGGGTGAAACCTTTGACGCCATTGACCGAAGTCGGCAGTCTGGAACTTATTCTCGCGCGGCGCATCTGCTTTTCGGGCGCATTTTCTTGAGGCTTCTTCATGATGGTCTCAACCCTAAGGGCGGTTCCTTTTGTTTATCAAGTACATTGGCCTGACACAATCTGATCAAGCTCAGACTAAAAGCATGGCTCACCCTCCAGCAAGCATTGGCTCTGGAAATCAGTCTACCACCACTGAATGAAAATGCGAACCCCGGGGTTGCCCGTCACGACTTGTCATCATGGCGAGCCCAATCCTGTCAGCTGGTTCCTGTTACATCAGCAGGTGTTCGCCCGCGTTGTCACCGCCCAGCGTGACGTAGTTGGTCTTTCGGATGTCCATCAGCTTCCTGCCGCCAGAGTAGCTGATGGAGCTTTGCACGTCCTGTTCCATTTCGATCAGGGTGTTGGCCAGGCTGCCCTTGATGGGCTCCAGAATCCGTTTGCCTTCAACGTGCTTGTATTCGCCCTTGTTGAAGTCGCTGGCTGAACCGTAGTATTCCTTGAACAGTTTGCCGTCTACCTCCACCGTCTGGCCGGGGCTGCTCTCGTGGCCCGCCAGCAGAGAACCAATCATCACCATGGTGGCACCAAAGCGGATGGATTTGGCAATGTCGCCGTGCTCGCGGATACCGCCGTCGGCAATGATAGGCTTGGTTGCGACGCGGGCGCACCACTTGACGGCGCTCAGTTGCCAGCCGCCAGTGCCAAAGCCGGTCTTCAGTTTAGTGATGCAGACCTTGCCCGGGCCGATGCCAACCTTGGTCGCGTCAGCACCCCAGTTCTCCAGGTCGATCACCGCTTCGGGTGTGGCGACGTTGCCAGCAATCACAAAGGCTGAAGGCATCTTCTCTTTCAAGTAGCCAATCATGTTCTTCACGCTGTCCGAATGGCCGTGGGCAATGTCGATGGTCACGTATTCAGGCGCCAGCCCGAGAGCGAGCAACTGATCAACGGCGTCGTAGTCCGGTTGCTTCACGCCCAGCGAGATGGAGGCATACAGTCCGACTGCCTTCATGTTTCTCACGAACTGCACGTTGTCCAGATCAAAGCGGTGCATCACATAGAAATAGCCGTTCTGTGCCAGCCAGATGCAGATTTCTTCATTGACCACGGTCTTCATGTTGGCCGGCACCACCGGGATGCGAAAACGTCGACCGCCCAGCTCCACACTGGCGTCGCATTCGGATCTGCTCTCCACGCGGCACTTGCGCGGCAGCAGAAGAATGTTCTCGTAGTCAAAGATTTCCATGGTCCGTACTCCTGATGGATTGGATCCGGCAAAAAAAACCGGACCACAATTGCTTGGGCCCGGTGCTTGATTCTATCGGAACTATTTCTTGACCACGGCGTAGCGTTGCAGCGTGCGTGCTCGCGCCTCGGCATGGTCCACGATCGGCAGCGGGTAGTTCTGGCCCAGCGCCACGCCAGCCGCCTGCAGTTGGGCAGCACTGGCGCGCCAGGGCGCGTGCAGCAGCGCAGTGGGCAAGTGCGCCAGTTGTGGCAGGTAGCGGCGGATGAACTTGCCCTCGCTGTCAAACTTTTCACTCTGGCTGATCGGGTTGAAAATTCTGAACCAGGGCTGCGCGTCGCAACCGCTGGAGCTGACCCACTGCCAGCCACCATTGTTGGCGGCCAGGTCAAAATCATTGAGGTGCTGGGCAAAGTAGGCCTCGCCCCAGCGCCAGTCGATTCCCAGGTCTTTCACCAGGAAACTGCCTGCCACCATGCGCAGGCGGTTGTGCATGTAGCCGGTCTGGTTGATCTGCATCATCGCGGCGTCCACCAGCGGGTAGCCGGTCCGACCCTCGCACCAGGCGGCAAACAGCGCATCGGCCTGTTTGCCATGTTCCCATGGGATGGCGTCGTACTCGCGCCGGTAGGCACCCTGAGCCACGTGCGGGAAGTTGGCCAGAATCGAAAAATAGAAGTCTCGCCAGATAAGTTCACCAAGCCAGACGCCCGCACCCCGGCTGCCTTGACGCTGGCGCTCAAGCGCGCTGGCTGCCAGTTGACGGATCGACACCGTGCCAAAGCGCAGGTGCACACCGAGGTAGCTCGGACCCTTGACGGCCGGGAAATCGCGCGTCTCGTGGTAGCGGTCCATGCGTTCATTGAAGGCTTCCATCCGTTGGTGCGCACCCGACGCACCGGCGCTGATTCCGAGTTGGCCCAGGTTGGTTTTCTCAAAGCCCAAGGCCGCCAGCGTTGGCACGCCGGCCGTGAAATCGGCTGGCGCCGGCTCCAGCGCACTGGCGAGAGGCTCGGCGTCGTGTTTGCGCAGATGCTGCGCCGTCACGCTGGCGAGCCACTTGTTTTTGTAGGGCGTGAAGACACCATAGGCCGTGCCGGCCTGGGTCAGCAGTTCCCGGCCCTCAAAGATCACGTGATCTTTGCAGGTGTGAAGGGCGATGCCGGCATCGGCGAGCTTGCCGCGCACCCTGGCGTCGCGCGCCAGCGCCTGGGGTTCGTAGTCATGGGCGGCAAAGACCGCCTGCACTCGCAGCCTGCCAGCCAGTGCCACGATTTCTGTTGCCGCCACGCCGTGGCGCACGATCAGCGCCGCGCCAGCTTGGCCGCTGAGCTTGCGTAAATCGGTGTCAAGCTCGCACAAAGACTCGCGAATGAACTCAACCCGGCGGTCGTTGCGGGGCAGGGCGTCAAGAATTTCGGTGTCAAAGACAAAGACACAGTAAAGCTTCTTGCAGGCTTGCAGCGCCAGGCACAGTGCGGCGTTGTCGCTGCCGCGCAAATCGCGTCGAAACCAAATCAGACCTGCGTCAAATTGCTTGTTCATGATCACCAGTAAAATCAAAGCATGCCCGGAGATTTTGCGCCAACCAACCTGACGAATCATTTTTTGATTGCGATGCCAGGATTGCAGGACGAGGTTTTCTGCCGCAGTGTGGTTTATGTTTGTGAACACAATGAGCGCGGCGCGCTCGGGCTGGTGATCAACAAGCCCTGCGAAATCGACATGAAGAGGCTGTTTCAGAAGGTCGATCTGCCGCTGCACCGCGAAGATCTTTCGAATGCGCCGGTATTTCATGGGGGACCCGTGCAAACCGAGCGCGGATTTGTATTGCATGAACATTCCGCTGGCGGCTCTGACAAGCCGAACGAGCCCCTCTACGCATCAACCCTGACGATACCCGGCGGCCTGGAGATGACCACCTCCAAGGATGTGCTGGAGGCACTGGCCAGCGGTGCCGGACCGCGCAAGGTGCTGGTCTCGCTCGGCTACGCCGCCTGGGGTGAAGGGCAGTTGGAGTCGGAACTGTCGGACAACAGCTGGCTCACGGTAGCAGCCAGCAACAGCATTATTTTTGATACGCCGGTAGCGCAGCGCTACGACAAGGCGCTGCGCCTGCTCGGCTTTGAGTCCTGGATGCTTTCACCTGATGCGGGGCACGCATGAATCCTGGGCCAGTGTCTGTAGCGCCGACCCTGCAGACTTTTCTGGCCCTCGATTTTGGTATCAAACGCACCGGCTTTGCGGTTGGCAACCGCTTGCTGCGCACGGCGCAGCCGCAGGGCACCATTCAGGCCGAGGGCGATGCCCGCTTCGTCCAGATTGCAAGGCGCATCAAGGAGTGGCAGCCCGACGCGCTGGTGCTTGGCGTGCCCTTTCACCCCGACGGTGCCGAGCACGAAAACACGGTGCGCGCGCGCCGCTTCTCACGCCAGTTGCAGGGCCGCTTCAAGCTGCCGGTGTTTGAAGTGGACGAGCGCTACAGCACCACCGAAGCGCTGCAAATGGGCGCCAAGGATGCCGATGCAGCGGCGGCCTGCATCATTCTGGAACAATTTCTAAGGAGTATGGAATGAGCACATTGACGCTTGATGCAGAGGCGCTCTACGTTGAATTGCTGGCGGGGGTGCGCGCCCTGCTGCGGCCCGATACGCGCCTGGTCGGCGTCACCTCGGGCGGTGTCTGGCTGGCCGAACGCCTGCAGCGTGACCTGGGACTGAGCGGGCGCTCTGGCGTGATTTCGTCGAGCATGCACCGCGACGACTACGCCCGACGCGGCATGACGGCCGGCGCGCAGACGCAAATCGATTTCGACGTCAACGAGGCGCAGATCGTGCTGCTCGATGACGTGCTCTACACCGGGCGCACGATTCGCGCCGTGATCAACGAGTTGTTTGACTTTGGCCGCCCGGCCAGCGTCAAGCTCGCCGTGCTGGTGGACCGCGGCGGGCGCGAACTGCCGATCCAGGCCGACTGCTGCGCTGCGCGCGTCAGCCTGCCGGCCACGCAGTCGCTGGCGCTGGCGCGCAGCGAGGCCGGTGTTTTCAGTTTTAACGTGGAGGGCCGCTAAGCCATGCTGTACAAGCGAAATCCCCAGCTCAACAAAAACGGCGAGCTGATTCACCTGCTCTCGATCGAGGGCCTGCCCAAGAGCATCCTGACGCAGGTGCTCGACACCGCGACGAATTTCGTCAGTGTCAATGACCGCGAGGTCAAGAAGGTGCCGCTGCTGCGCGGCAAGAGCGTGTTCAACCTGTTCTTCGAGAACTCGACGCGCACCCGCACCACCTTCGAGATCGCCGCCAAGCGCCTGAGCGCCGACGTCATCAACCTCGACATTGCGCGCTCCTCGGCTGCCAAGGGCGAGACGCTGCTCGACACCATCGCCAACCTGAGCGCCATGGCCGCCGACCTGTTTGTGGTGCGCCACAGTGAATCCGGCGCGCCGTACCTGATCGCGCAGCATGTGGCGCCGCATGTACACGTCATCAATGCCGGCGACGGGCGCCACGCGCACCCGACGCAGGGCCTGCTCGACATGTACACGATCCGGCATTACAAGAAGGATTTTTCGAATCTGACGGTAGCCATCGTTGGCGATGTGCTGCACTCGCGCGTGGCACGCTCCGACATCCATGCGCTGACCACGCTCGGCTGCGCCGAGGTGCGGGTGGTCGGCCCCAAAACTCTGGTGCCGTCCGATATGGCTCCCATGGGTGTGCGCGTTTGCCACACGCTGGAAGAAGGCATTCGGGGGGCTGACGTCATCATCATGTTGCGCCTGCAGAACGAGCGCATGAGTGGCGCGCTGTTGCCCTCGACGCAGGAATTTTTCAAGAGCTTTGGCCTGACGCCAGAAAAACTGCAACTGGCCAAGTCGGACGCCATCGTGATGCACCCTGGGCCCATCAACCGTGGCGTCGAGATCGATTCAGCGGTGGTGGATGGCGGCCAAAGTGTGATCATGCAGCAAGTGACTTTTGGTATTGCGGTGCGCATGGCAGCGATGAGCATCGTGGCGGGGAACGAGGCCTGATATGAAGACACAAACGAAGATTCTGATCAAGGGTGGGCGCGTGATCGACCCGGCCAGCGGTTTCGATGAAATTGCCGATGTGGCGCTGGCCGATGGTGTTGTGCTGGCCATCGGGAAGATCGCGCCGGATTTTGTGCCGACGCAGACCATAGCCGCCGCGGGCTGCATCGTCGCGCCCGGTCTGGTGGATCTGGCGGTGCGTCTGCGCGAGCCCGGTCATGAACACGAACGCATGCTCGAATCAGAAATGGCGGCCGCCGTTGCCGGCGGCGTCACCAGCCTGGTCTGCCCACCCGATACCGATCCGGTACTCGACGAGCCAGGTCTGGTTGAGATGCTGCGCTACCGCGCTGAAAAGCTGCAGCAGGCGCGTGTCTACCCGCTGGGCGCATTGACCGCCAATCTGCAGGGTGAAACCCTGACCGAGATGTTGCAACTCGCCGAGGCGGGTTGCGTCGCCTTCAGCCAGGCCGACGTGCCGCTGGCCAACACGCAGGTGCTGCAGCGTGCCTTTCAATACGCCAGCACCTTCGGCTACGCGATCTGGCTCAGGCCGCAGGACTTTTACCTGGGGCAGGGCGTAGCGGCCAGTGGTGCGCTGGCCACGCGCATGGGTTTGAGCGGCGTGCCCGTAGCGGCCGAGACGATTGCCCTGCACACGATTTTTGAACTAATGCGCTCCACCAGTGGCGTGCGGGTGCACATCTGCCGCCTCAGCAGTGCTGCCGGTGTGGAACTGGTGCGCCAGGCCAAGCGTGATGGCTTGAGCGTGAGCTGCGATGTCAGCGTCAACTCGCTGCACTTGACCGATGCCGACATGGGTTACTTCGACAGCCGCGCGCGCCTGAACCCGCCCTTGCGCCAACAGCGCGACCGCGACGCCCTGCGCGCTGGTCTGCTCGACGGCACGATCGACGCCCTGGTGTCCGACCACACGCCGGTGGATGAGGATGCCAAGGACCTGCCTTTTGCCGAGAGCGAACCCGGCGCCACCGGGGTCGAATTGTTGCTGAGTCTGGCACTCAAATGGAGTGCCGACAGCGGGGTTGATTTGTTGCGTGCGCTCGATGTTGTCAGCCGCGGACCGGCCTCGGTGCTGGGGGCATCACTTGGCAAGCGGCAAGACCGCGTGGGGCGTCTGACGCCCGGTGGCGTGGCCGATGTGTGCGTTTTCGACCCCGGGGTCAGCTGGACAGTAACGAGCGCTGTGCTGCGCAGTCAGGGCAAGCACACGCCGTTTTCCGGTTATGAACTGCCGGGCCGGGTGCGCTGCACGATTGTCGATGGACGAGTCGCTTACCTGGTACCACCGACGGGAATCGAACCCATATCTAGCGCTTAGGAGGCGCTTGTTCTATCCATTGAACTACGGCGGCGGTGCCGTATTCTATTTGGTCAACAATCGCATCGCGTCTTCCAGACCCTTGATGGTCAGCGGATACATGCGCTGACTCACGATCTGCTGGATCACGCTGATGCTTTGGCGGTACTGCCAGACGCCCTGCGGTTCCGGGTTGATCCAGGCGAATTTTGGGAAGGCCTTGGTCAGACGCTGCAGCCATTCGACCCCGGCTTCTTCGTTGTTGTATTCCACGCTACCACCGGGCTGCAGGATCTCGTAGGGACTCATGGTGGCGTCACCGACGAAGATCAGCTTGTAGTCCTTGTTGTACTTTCGGATGATGTCCCAGGTCGCAAATTTTTCTGCGAAGCGGCGCCGGTTGTTCTTCCACATGAAGTCATAGACGCAGTTGTGGAAGTAGTAGAACTCCAGGTGCTTGAATTCGGTCTTGGTGGCAGAAAACAATTCTTCTACGCGCGCGATGTGCTCGTCCATGGTACCGCCCACATCCATCAGCAGCAGCACCTTGACATTGTTATGGCGCTCCGGAATCATCTTGATGTCAAGGTAGCCGGCATTGGCGGCTGTGCACTTGATGGTGTCATCCAGATCAAGTTCTTCCTCGTGGCCTTCACGTGCGAACTTGCGCAGACGGCGCAGCGCCACCTTGATGTTGCGCGTGCCCAGTTCCTGCGTGTCGTCGTAGTCCTTGTAGGCGCGCTGGTCCCAGACCTTGACGGCACTCTTGTTGCGCCCCTTGTCCTGACCGATGCGAATGCCCTGCGGGTTCTGGCCATAGGCGCCGAAGGGGCTGGTGCCGCCGGTACCTATCCACTTGCTGCCGCCCTCGTGGCGTTCTTTTTGCTCATCCAGGCGCTTCTTGAGTGTCTCCATCAACTCGTCCCAGCCCATCTTCTGGATCTGGGCGAGTTCTTCCGGGCTGAGATTGAGTTCCAGGTTTTTGCGCAGCCATTCCAGCGGAATTTCTTTGCTGAAATCGGCCACCATTTCGACGCCCTTGAAGTACGACGCAAAAGCGCGGTCGAACTTGTCGTAGTGCTTCTCATCCTTCACCAGCGTCGTGCGGCTAAGGTAGTAGAAGTCATCGATTCGGTAGCCGCTGGCCTCGGACTCATCGTCAGGCTCAGGCGTGTTGGGGCCGACCACGCCCTCCTTTAGCGCTTCGAGCAGTGTCAGGTATTCCTTCACCGACACCGGCAATTTGACGGAGCGCAGGGTGTAGAAAAAGTCGATCAGCATGCACTCTCTCCGTTCAACGTGGCTTGTCGAGCAGATACAACAGTTGCGCCTTGGCTTCGGGCCACTCGCCGCTGCGCATGCTGTACATGACGGTGTCGCGCACGGTGCCGTCGCGGCGCAGCGCATGACCGCGGATCACGCCATCCTTTTTGGCACCGAGCCGCTCGATGGCGGCCTGCGAGGCAAAATTGAAGTTGTCGGTGCGCCAGCCCACGACCTGGCAGCCCAGGGTTTCGAAGGCATGCGTCATGAGCAGCAGTTTGGCAACCGAGTTGACCTGCGTGCGCTGGCAGCGCTTTGCATACCAGGTCCAGCCGATCTCGACGCGCCTGACCGCCGCGATGATGTCGTGGTAGCTGCTGCAGCCCAGCACCGTGCCTGTTCCCGCCTCCAGCACAGCGAAGGCAAAGCGGGTGCCGGCTTCGCGCATGGCCAGCGCGTCCTCAATGTATTTGCGGGTTTGCTCGGGCTCCGGGACGGAAGTGACGCGCAGCTTCCACAACTCGCCATCGGCCGCAGCGGCGCGCAGACCCGCTTCGTGGGTCAGGGCGAGCGGCTCAAGCAAGATGCCGCGCCCGCTCAGGGTGACCGGTTCAATGTAGGCCATGGATCTGCGCTCCGGTTCAGCGGTTGTGACGTTGCATGAACACGAGCTTTTCGAACAGGGTCACGTCCTGTTCGTTCTTGAGCAGTGCGCCCACCAACGGGGGTACTGCAACCTTGTCATCCTTGGTTTGTAGCACTGACAGCGGGATGTCTTCAGCCAGCAGGAGCTTGAGCCAATCCAGCAACTCGCTGGTGGAGGGCTTCTTCTTCAGACCTGGCAGGTTACGCACGTCGTAAAAGGTCTTCATGGCGGCGCTCAGCAGTTCCTTCTTCAAGCCCGGAAAGTGCACATCGACGATGCTCTTCATGGTGTCAGCGTCGGGGAACTTGATGTAATGGAAGAAGCAGCGGCGCAGGAAGGCGTCAGGCAGTTCCTTCTCGTTGTTCGATGTGATGAAGACCAGCGGGCGGTGTTTCGCCTGGATCAGTTCCCGCGTTTCGTAGCAGTAGAACTCCATGCGGTCAATTTCACGAAGCAGGTCGTTCGGGAACTCGATGTCGGCCTTGTCAATTTCGTCGATCAGCAGGGCCACTTGATGCTCTGCGGTGAAGGCCTGCCACAAGACGCCCTTGAGGATGTAGTTGTGGATGTTCTTGACGCGCTCGCCGCCGTCAATGTCGGACAACTGGGAGTCGCGCAAACGGCTCACGGCGTCGTATTCGTAAAGTCCCTGCTGTGCCTTGGTGGTGGATTTGATGTGCCACTGCAGCAGCGGCATGTTCAGCGCGCCAGCTACCTCTTCGGCCAGCATGGTCTTGCCGGTGCCTGGCTCACCCTTGACCAGCAAGGGGCGCTTGAGGGTGATGGCGGCGTTGACCGACAGCATGAGGTCCTCGGTAGCGACGTAGTTTTGTGTACCTTTGAATTTCATTTTTGTGGCTTGATGGAAAAGCAGCGTTGAGTGGGTGAGAGATGGCGAAGTGGTCAGATTTTGATCTGTCGCAAATCCTGATCGATTGTCGCCCCAAAAGCGTCGGGATTCTGCTATCAGGCAGGGGCGCCTATGTCGCTTGCGTGACCGGCGCTGCCCTCAGGCCTCCCGGCGCAGCGCGGGGAACAGGATGACATCGCGAATGCTGGCGCTGTCGGTTAGCAGCATCATGAGACGGTCCAGGCCGACACCGCAGCCGCCAGTTGGCGGCATGCCGTACTCAAGAGCCCGGATGAAGTCGTGGTCGTAGTACATGGCCTCGTCGTCACCTTCATCCTTGGCCGCCACCTGCTCCTGGAAACGCCGGGCCTGCTCCTGAGCGTCGTTGAGTTCGGAAAAGCCGTTGCCAAATTCCCGGCCCGTGATGTAGAGTTCGAAGCGCTCGGTGACGCCGGGCTTGTGGTCGCTGGCGCGTGCCAGCGGCGAAATCTCAATCGGGTGCTCGCAGATGAAGGTGGGCTGCCATAGCATTTCTTCCACGGTTTCTTCGAAGTACATCACTTGCAGGCTGGGCAGGGAGCGGATCGACAGTTTGTTCTTTTCCTCGGTCAGGCCGAGTTTTCGCAGGGCGTTGATGAGCCAGGCCGGGTTGTCCACCTTGCGCTGGCTGCTGCCTTCCAGATTTTGGCCGGCTTCGGTGTGCTTGCAGATCGCCTCGACGATCGTCAAGCGCTCAAAGGGCTGGCTCAGGTCAACATCCCTGCCGCCATAACTCAACTGCAATGTGCCTCTGGAGCGCTGCGCGGTGTCACGCACCAATGCTTCGGTGAAGGTCATCAGGTCCTGGTAGTCCCAATAGGCAGCGTAAAACTCCATCATGGTGAACTCGGGGTTGTGGCGCACCGAGATGCCTTCGTTGCGAAAACTGCGGTTGATCTCGAAGACCCGTTCAAAACCGCCGACGATCAGACGCTTGAGATAGAGCTCTGGCGCAATGCGCAGAAACATCTGCTGGTCCAGCGCATTGTGGTGCGTCGTGAAGGGCTTGGCGTTGGCGCCCCCGGGAATGGGGTGCAGCATGGGCGTTTCCACTTCCAGGAAATCGTGCGCCACCATGAACTCGCGCACACCGCTCAGGGCACGGCTGCGCACCACAAAGCGGGCTCGCGTGGTCTCGTCTGTCATCAGATCGACATAGCGCTGCCGGTACTTGGTTTCCTGGTCGTTCATGCCATGGTACTTGTCGGGCATGGGACGCAGGCTCTTGGTCAGGAGGCGCAGGCTGCTGGCGTGAATCGAGAGCTCGCCGGTGCGGGTTTTGAAGACTTTGCCTTCTGCAGCGACGATGTCGCCCAGATCCCAGTGCTTGAAGCTGGCGTACAGGTCGGCACCAATGTCATCGGCCTTGATGTAGATCTGGATCCGCCCGCTGCTGTCCTGCAGCGTGGCAAAACTCGCCTTGCCCATCAGGCGCTTGAGCATCATGCGTCCGGCAACCTTGGCAACCGAGCCTTGTTCGAGCAGGGCTTCGGGCGTCTGGCCAGCATGCGCGGCGAACAGGTCGGCGGCATGGTTGGCGGGTTTGAAGTCGTTCGGGAAGGCCGGGCCTTTTCCCTCGGCCTCGCTCTGGCGGATTGCCTTGAGTTTTTCCTGACGTTCAAGAATGAGCTGGTTTTCGTCCTGGGGGGCTGGGGCAGTGTTGTGGTCAGACATGAGTGGCGCAAAAGGTGAGGGCAGAGCCGGATTTTAAGTCTCGCTATGATCTGTCTGGACGGACCCTCCTGATTCATGCTGTACCAAATCGTTTCTCTCCTGCTCGAAGTCGCCACCGGCGTGCTGGCTGGCGCCTGCCTGCTGCGGCTTTACATGCAGCACCAGCGCATTCCGATGTCTGTACGCTCGGGCAACCCGCTGGGGCGTTTTGTCTTCGCCTTGACAGACTGGCTGGTCTTGCCGCTGCGACGGGTCGTGCCAGCGCTGGGGCGCTGGGACAGCGCCAGCCTGCTGGCGGCTTTCCTGCTGGAACTGGTCCAATTCCTGTTGCTCTGGCTGCTCGCCGGTGCGCGCGGTGGTCTGATCGTGATTCCGGTTCTGGCCGGCTTTGGCTTGTTGCGACTGGTAATTTCAGCGCTCACCGGACTCGTGATTGTTTACGCCGTGTTGTCCTGGGTGCCGACCCAGTCGAGCATTTCGGACGTGATCGAGCGGCTTTGCGCGCCACCCTTGAAGCCCATCCGGCGCCTGCTGCCGTTGGTTGGGGGTGTGGACCTGTCGCCGCTTGTGTTGCTGGTGCTGCTGCAGATTGCCGGTATCGTGCTGGGCAGCCTGCAGACGCTTGCGCTGCAGGCAGGCTGATTCGAAGTTAATTCACCGCGTCTGCCGGCTGGCGCTGCAGAATAGCCAGGGTGCTGGCAACCGTCTTGCGCAACTCGCGGCGATCACAAATGAGATCGATGGCGCCTTTGGTCTGCAGGAATTCCGCGCGTTGAAAGCCTTCTGGTAGTGCCACCCGCATGGTGGACTCGATGACGCGCGGGCCGGCAAATCCGATCAGTGCCTTGGGCTCGGCAATCACCACGTCGCCCAGAAATGCGAAACCGGCGCTGACGCCGCCCATGGTCGGGTCGGTCAGTACGCTGATGAAAGGCAGGCCCTTCTTGGCCAGCCGGGTCAGCGAAGCATTGGTCTTGGCCATTTGCATCAGGCTGAGCAGGCCTTCCTGCATGCGCGCGCCGCCGGTGGAGGTGAAGCAGACAAAGGGCACTTTCTGTTCGATGGCGCTGTGCACGCCGCGCACAAAGCGCTCGCCCACCACCGAGCCCATGCTGCCGCCCATGAATTCGAATTCAAAGCAGGCTGCCACCAGGGCGATGCCGTGCACAGCACCACCCATGACGACCAGCGCATCGGTTTCACCCGTGTTTTCCATGGCTTCCTTCAGGCGTTCCGGGTATTTGCGGCTGTCCTTGAACTTGAGCGCATCGACGGGCAATACTTCCTGGCCTATTTCGAATCGACCCTCGTTGTCCAGAAACACATTGAGCCGCGCGCGCGCGCCAATCCGATGGTGGTGACTGCAACTCGGGCAGACGTTCTGGTTCTGCTCCAGGTCGGTCTTGTAAAGCACGGTTTCACAGCTTGGGCATTTGATCCAAAGCCCTTCAGGCACGCTGCGTCGATCGGCCGGGTCGGTGTGCTGGATCTTGGGCGGTAGCAGTTTTTCGAGCCAACTCATTGGGGGTCCTTAACGCGTGGTAACGACTGCTTGGTGCAGGCAGACAGTTTAGATTATGAATCCAGTGCCGTGCGGACTTCACGCAGGAAGCGCTGCGCGACGGCGCCTACCTGCTCCCTGGGCTGCTGCTCGATCAACTGGATGATCTTGCTGCCGATCACGACGGCGTCGGCGACTTTGCCTATGGCACATGCGGTGGCGGCGTCCCGTATGCCAAAACCAACTCCCACCGGAATGCTGACATGCCGGCGGATACGCGGCAGCATGGCGGCGACGGCATCGGTGTCGAGTGTGCCAGCACCTGTCACGCCCTTGAGCGAAACGTAGTAGACGTAGCCGCTGGCCACCGCTGCAACCTGGCGCATGCGCTCATCCGTGCTGGTGGGCGCCAGCAGGAAGATCAGGTCCAGACCGTGCGCTTTGAGCTCGGCAGCAAAGCCTTCGCACTCTTCGGGCGGGTAGTCAACGATCAGCACACCGTCGACGCCAGCCTGCGCCGCGTCCGCCACAAAGGCGCTTTTGCCATCATGGCGATCGTGTTTCTGGTTGTACCGTTCCACCGGATTCGCGTAACCCATCAGGACCACTGGTGTGGCCTTGTCTGTCTCGCGAAAAGTCCGCACCATGGCCAGCACCTGGACCATACCCACTCCCGCAGCCAGCGCCTTGTCGCCTGCCTTTTGAATCACCGGTCCATCGGCGCTGGGGTCGGAGAAGGGTACGCCCAGTTCAATGACATCGGCGCCGCCGGCGACCATGGAGTGCATCAAGTCGGGCGTGACATCGGGAAAAGGGAAGCCGGCCGTCACGTAAGGGATAAGCGCCTTGCGACCGCGGGCCTGGAGTTGGACGAAGGTGGCAGCGATCCGGCTCATTGCGGCACCTGCACAATGGCCTGGCCACCCTTGACGGCCTGCCCAGTACAGCTTGGGCGACAGTAGAAGTCGGCGTTGGAGAGGTCGGCCACCGTGCCTATGTCCTTGTCGCCGCGTCCGGACAGATTGACCAGGATGGACTGGTCGACGCGCATGGTTTTGGCCAGCTTCATGGCATAGGCCACAGCGTGACTTGATTCAAGTGCCGGAATGATGCCCTCGGTACGGCACAGGTAGTGAAAGGCCTGCAAGGCTTCCTGATCCGTGATGCCCACATATTCAGCGCGGCCGATGTCCTTGAGAAAGGCGTGTTCCGGCCCGACGCCTGGGTAGTCCAGGCCGGCGCTGATGCTGTGCGTTTCGGTGACCTGTCCGTTGTCGTCCTGCAGCACGTAGGTGCGGTTGCCGTGCAGAACGCCCGGGCTGCCACGTTGCAGAGAGGCAGAGTGACGACCCGAGTCGATGCCTTCGCCCGCCGCCTCGACACCGACCAGGCGTGTAGCGGCATGGTCGATGTAGGGGTAAAAAATCCCCATCGCGTTGCTGCCGCCGCCAACACAGGCCAGCACCACGTCGGGTTGGGAGCTTGAGCAGCCCTGAGAGCGCAACATCTCGGGCATTTGTACCAGGCACTCGTTGCCGATGACGCTCTGAAAGTCGCGCACCATCATCGGGTAGGGATGGGGCCCGGCGACCGTCCCTATGATGTAGAAGGTGTTGTCGACATTGGCCACCCAGTCGCGCATCGCCTCGTTCAGCGCGTCCTTGAGCGTACGACTGCCGCTCTCGACCGGCACCACGGTGGCACCCAGCAGTTTCATGCGGTAGACATTGGGGCTTTGGCGTTTGACGTCCTCGCTGCCCATGTAGACCACACACTGCAGGCCGTAGCGGGCACAGATGGTGGCCGTTGCCACACCGTGCTGGCCGGCACCGGTTTCGGCAATCACGCGCGGCTTGCCCATGCGCTTGGCCAGCATGGCCTGGCCGATGGTGTTGTTGATCTTGTGGGCGCCGGTATGGTTCAGGTCTTCACGTTTGAGGAAGATCTGGGCGCCACCCTGTTCGCGGCTCATGCGGGCGGCGTGATAGACCGGCGAGGGGCGGCCGACGAAGTGGGCCAACTCGCTGTTGAACTCTGCAACAAAGGCAGGGTCGTGCTGGTAGCGGGCGTAGGCTTCCTTCAGCTCACTGATGGCGAAAGTCAGCGTCTCCGAGACGAAACTGCCTCCGTAAATTCCGAAGTGACCGCGCAGGTCAGGCTGTTGATAGAGGTTCATGCTTGGTCGGCCGCACGCACGGCGGCCACAAATTGGTGGATTTTTTCGGGGTCCTTCAGACCCTTGTTGCCGGGGCCTGTGCATTCGACACCCGAGCTCACATCGACGGCCAGGCTAAGACAGCGCTGGCGCAGCTGCAAGATGCCGTCGCCCACGTTTGCAGTGTTCAGCCCACCACTCAAGACGAGGTGAGCGTTGACGTTTGGAGGCAGCAGTGACCAATTGAATGTTTGTCCCGAACCACCATACCCGTCGACCTGTGCATCGAGCAGGATAGCCTGGGCTCCTGAGTAATCGTGTGCGTATTTTACGAGATCGAACGGTTCCGTGGATGGACCCGTCGGTATCCGTGCGACGCGCAGATAGGGGTGCTTTCCGCCCTGGCTAGCCGCCAGACACTGGCTGGGTGACTCGTCACCATGCAATTGCAGGGTGGCGCCAGGGATGGCCGCGCAGGCCTCGCCTATTCTGTGCGCTGTCTCATCGACAAAAAGCAGCACCGGCGTCACAAAGGGCGGCAAGCGGGCTGTGAGTTCGGCGGCACGATGGAGAGACACATGGCGCGGACTCTTCTCATACAGCACGAAGCCCAGGGCATCGACGCCGGCCGCTACAGCGGCGTCGACATCGGCCTCGCGCGTCAGTCCGCAGATCTTGATTCGGGTTCTTGCGTTCATGGTAATCCATCAAAAGCGGCGGTTCGCTCGGGCAGACCCCAATGGGCGGCGTAACGCGGACCGAGAAAATACAGACCATCCGGGGAAAAGGTGGGGGCTGCCGCGTCCCGGTCGCGCTTGTGCAGGACTTCTTGCAGCCACTGCTGCTGCTGCTTGCCCTGGCCGACAAGCAGCAGACAGCCCATGATGTTGCGAATCATGTGATGCAAGAAGGCGTTGGCTTCGAAGTCGAAGCGCCAGTAGGCGCCGCGCTGGGAGATATCGATCGACTGCAAGGTTTTTACCGGCGACAAGGCTTGACAGGCGGAGGCGCGAAAGGAGGTGAAATCATGTTCGCCCAGCAGATGCCGGGCGGCTTGCTGCATGGCGCCGAGGTCCAGAGGTGTAAAAACCCAGCCGACGCGGCCATGGTCGATGCTGGGGCGCACGGGCGACTCCAGCAACACATAGGCATAACGGCGGGACAGGGCACTGGCGCGACAGTGAAATTCATCAGGTACCGGATGCGCCCATTGGACCGCGATGTCGCGTGGCAGGAACGAGTTGGTACCGCGCACCCAGGAGGAACTCGCACGATCGAGTCGGGTGTCGAAATGGACCACCTGCATCAAACCGTGCACGCCGGCATCGGTGCGCCCAGCGCACAGGGTCGACACCCTGTGCGCGCTGAACTTACTCAACGCCAACTCGATTTGATCCTGGATGGTTTGCCCTGACAACTGGCTTTGCCAGCCCTGATAGGCCTGGCCGTTGTAGCTGATGCCAAGTGCCAGGCGCACGGTACGATCACAGCGACGGAAGATCGCTCAGAGCTTTTTTTGCCTTGAGCTGGATGTCACCCGAGGCTTCCGCGATGACTTCTTCTATCAGTGTGCGTGCACCGTCCATGTCGCCGATGGCGATGAATTCTTCTGAAAGTTCCAGTTTGGTTGCCAAGGGGTCTTGCGCTTTGGCTGGTTCACTGATGGAATCAGATTCGACCTCGTCTCCCAAATCAAGCGAGAGCGATCCGAGGTCAAATTCCAGCATCCCGAAATCCTGCGCCGGCTGTGCTTTGGCTTCGGACACCGCAACGTTGGGGGATTCAGTAAGCGCAGCAGGGGCCGTTGTAGCAACGCTGGCGCTCGTTTCTCCCTCAGCATGGGGTGATTCGTCATCAAGGGAAAAGTCCAGATCCAGATCGAGATCGACCGCAAGGCTGGCCTGCGGTACGCCGGCCTGAGGACTGACGCCGCCGCCGCCGGGTCGAGTGGTAGTGTCTTCCAGCGGTGCAGGAATGGAGGGCTTGCCCTCGGCCTCGGCGGGTTGCCAACCTGGCAAGTAACGCGGATTACCCGGGTCAATGCTCAGACCGAGCTCGCGTATGCGCTGCCATTCCAGGCTGTCGCTGTCGGTCAACCTGAATGCCTTCGCAGCGATGTGCTGAAACGACCTGATGTCACGCCGTTTGGCAAAAAGTTCGAGTAATTTCTGGTGAATGGCAATGCGCTCTGGGGCTGCCCGCAGCGCATCCTTCAGGATTTCCTCGGCCTGCAAGTCGCGTCCGTAGGCCAGGTAGACATCGGCTTCGGCCACCGGGTCGACATCGTCAACGCCAACTCCCTCAAGCTGACTGGGTGCGGAGACCATGGAGGGCTCGGCTGCGGTGCCGTGATGGGTATCGACATTTTGACCGCCGCTGACCGCAAAGTAGGTGTCGGGACGGACCCGGTTATCGAGCATGACGCCGTCAACCGGAAGATCGTTCTTGCGTTGGCGAGATCGGAGAAAGCCAAGAATTGCCAGCAACACGACAACGCCAGCCCCTGCCGGCAGGAATGGATTTTCAAGTAATCCGTCGAAGACGCCCACTGGCGGCTTTGCCGCTACAGGGGGCGCCGCCTTGACGCTGCTTGCGGCAATGCCGATCGGTGCGGACGCGCCCGTGCTTGCTGGGCCGACACTCGTTGCAGTGGCCACATTCGCTGATGCTGCTGCTGTCGTCGATGTGGCCGCAGCGCTCGATGCAGTGCCAAGTTTTCCGAGATCACTGATGTTCTTGGCAATTTCGGCTGCGCGGTCGGCGCTGTCCTTGGCGCTGCGTTCCTTTGCCAGCTTATCCTCCGCAGTGACCTTTTCGATGGCGGCTTTCGATAAGGTCAACTTGTCGGGCGCCGCTGCGATTGACTTTTTTTCCTCGACCCGCGCCTCGATGGCGCCGGCAGCGAGTCGATCCGTCACGATCAATGGCGTGTCAGGCGCAGCGAGCGCAAGCTTTCGACGAAATTCGTTGAAATCCCTGCTTTGCGCAACAATCAATTGCGCAGCTTGGGCTGCCGGCGTGCTTGCTGCCTGCTCTGCCGTTGGAATGTTGAGGATGGTTCCGGCCTTGATACGGTTGACGTTGTCGCCCATGAACGACGCTGGATTGGTGCGCAACAGTGCGACCAGCATCTGATCAAGAGAAACATTGTCTGGACGGGTGGCCGCAGCTATTCTGCTCGCTGTGTCACCTGGTTTGACGCTGACTTTGGTAGCGCCGGCAGACGGCGTGAGTGCCATTGGCGCTCGTGCTGCTGCGGGCATGGCCGTTCTGGTTGCTTCAGACGCTGGTTTGACGCTGGCCGTAGGGGGCGCTGCAGCCGGAGTTGGAGTCGGGGCTGCGGCAGGACGGGGTGGACTGGCAACTGGCTGCGGGCTGATCTGCGCCGGTGTCGTTGTGGCCGCCGCGGTGGTGCGCAGATTGGGCGGGTCAAACAGCAGCGTGTAGTCCCGCACAATGCGACCGCTGGACCACCTTGTCTCCAGGATCAGGTCGACAAAGGGGTCGTTGATGACGCGCTCGCCGCTCAGACGAATATAGGCTCGTCCGTCGGAGCGTCTCCGCAAACTGGCCTGCAGGTTTGACAGTGCCGGGTTGTAGTCCAGTCCGGCGGCTTTGAAGCTTTCCGGTGACGCAACCGAGGGTTGCAATGAAGCAGCTTCCTCGGCGTTGATGTCGAGCAAATCAACTTCTGCACGCAGCGGCTCACCCAGCGCCGACTGAACTGTGATACGGCCAAGCGATAAGGGCATGGCACTGGATCCCCACAGTCCGCACACGGCAGCAGCCGCCACAGCGACTTGGCGCCAGCGATGTGATTTAGCGATCAATTAGTGGACTCCGTAGTTCAGAGTGCTGGAATATCGACTTCATTTTCCGAAACAAGGCCTCGATACAGAAAATTGGAAGCAGACCATAACATATCTGGTACCTGCGTCAACCCCGGCTCAGGCCGCCAGCAATACGCGCAGCATGCGGCGCAAGGGCTCTGCAGCGCCCCACAGGAGTTGGTCGCCAATCGTAAAGGCCCCGACGTACTCCGGTCCCATGGCAAGCTTGCGGATCCGTCCAACCGGGATTCCCAGTGTTCCGGTTACGGCGACCGGGGTCAGATCGCGCAGACTGGCCTCGCGTGTGTTGGGCACGACCTTGACCCATGCGTTGTCGGCAGCGATCATGGCCTCAAGGTCGGCTACGGGTACGTCCTTCTTGAGTTTGAAGGTCAGTGCCTGGCTGTGGCAGCGCATCGCGCCGACCCGAACACAGAAGCCGTCCACCGGCACCGCCGCTGTACCGAAGCCCGGGCCCTGTCCCAAGATCTTGTTGGCTTCGGCGCCGGCTTTCCATTCCTCGCGGCTGACGCCGTTGCCCAGGTCTTTGTCAATCCAGGGGATCAGGTTGCCGCCCAGAGGTACGCCGAAATTGGCGGTCTCGGCACTGCTGAGCGACTGTTGCTTGGCCAGCACCTTGCGATCTATTTCGAGAATGGCCGACTTTGGATCGTCTAACAGGGCTTTGACCTCGGCGTTGAGTGTTCCGAATTGGGTCAGCAACTCGCGCATATGTTGGGCGCCACCACCCGAGGCGGCCTGGTAAGTCATGCTGGTCATCCATTCGACCAGGCCTGCCTTGTAGAGAGCTCCGACGCCCATCAACATGCAACTGACCGTGCAATTGCCGCCGATCCAGTTATTGCCGCCCTTGGAGAGTGCATTCTGGATGACCGGCATGTTGACCGGGTCCAGAATGATGACAGCGTCTTCCTTCATGCGCAAGGTTGAGGCGGCGTCAATCCAGTGTCCGTTCCAGCCGCTGGCACGCAGTTTGGGGAAGACTTCGGTGGTGTAGTCGCCACCCTGTGCGCTGATGATGATGTCGCACTTCTTCAGTGCCTCGATGTCAAAGGCGTCCTTCAGCGCGGTCTGATTTTTGGCCTGCGCTGGTGCCTTGCCACCGGCGTCAGAACTGGAAAAGAAGACGGGCTCGATCAAGTCAAAATCGCCTTCGGATTGCATGCGGTCCATCAATACTGAACCGACCATGCCGCGCCAGCCTACGAGACCGACCAGATTACCAATTTTCTTCATATTGCTCTTTCAAATGGTTGGAATTACGAAATCAAAACTCACATGGCCTTGACCACGGCAGCGCCCATTTCCTGGGTGTTCACCTGCCTGGTGCCAGGGTTGAAGATGTCAGCGGTGCGAAGCCCCTGGGTCAGCACCGATTTGACCGCCGCTTCAATTCGATCTGCTGCAGCGGGCTGCTTCAGACTGAAGCGCAGCATCATGGCGGCACTCAAAATAGTCGCCAGTGGGTTGGCTATGCCTTTGCCTGCGATGTCCGGGGCACTGCCGTGACTGGGCTCGTACAAGCCCTGACTACTGGAATTCAGACTCGCCGATGGCAGCATGCCAATAGAGCCGGTCAGCATCGCCGCTTCATCGCTGAGTATGTCGCCGAAGATGTTGCCGGTCACCACAACATCGAACTTTTTTGGCGCGCGCACCAGTTGCATGGCGGCGTTGTCCACATACATGTGATCGAGTTGCACATCCGGATATTGCTGGCCGACCTCGGTGACCACATCTTTCCAGAACTGGAAAGTTTCCAGCACGTTGGCTTTGTCCACGCTGGTCACGCGGCCGGATCGCTTGCGGGCCGCCTGGAACGCCACGTGGGCAATGCGTTCGATTTCAGGGCGCGAATAACGCATGGTGTCAAACGCTTCCTCGGTTCCGGGGAAGTGTCCATCGGTGGCGATGCGCCGCCCTCTTGGCTGGCCAAAATAGATGTCGCCGGTCAGTTCGCGAATGATCAGGATATCCAGCCCTGCCACAAGCTCGGGCTTGAGGCTGGATGCATCGACCAGTTGTTCGTAGCAAATGGCTGGTCGGAAGTTGGCAAACAGGCCGAGATTTTTGCGCAGTCCAAGGATGGCCTGCTCGGGGCGAAGGCTGCGTTCGAGCTTGTCGTATTTCCAGTCGCCTACGGCACCAAACAGCACCGCGTCTGCCTCTTTGGCCAGTTTCAGCGTGGCCTCTGGCAGGGGATGGCCGTAGGCTTCGTACGCTGCACCGCCTACCAGGGCGGTTTCCATTTCGAACTTCAGATCAAGGGCGCCGAGCACCTTGACCGCCTCCGCCACAATTTCGGTGCCGATACCATCACCCGGCAATACTGCAATTTTCATGGTCAATCAGAATCTCTCGAACGGTTAAAGACAGAACTGGAAAAGCATTGCGATCGGGGCTAGGCCAGCAAGGTGCGGGTCAGCCACGGCTTTTGCGCCAGGCGCTGTGCTTCAAAAATCTTGATCTTGTCGGCGTGACGCAAGGTCAGCCCGATATCGTCAAAGCCATTGAGAAGACAGTACTTGCGAAAGGCCTGAACCTCAAAGGCTAACTCGGCACCATCTGGTTTGATCACCATTTGACGCTCCAGATCGACGGTCAAACTGTAACCCGGGAAGGCTGCTGTCTCATCAAACAACTGGTTGACTTGAGCCTCGCTCAGGACAATGGGCAACAAGCCATTCTTGAAGCTGTTGTTGAAGAAAATGTCGGCGTAACTTGGGGCAAGAATGGCGCGAAAGCCATACTGGTCAAGCGCCCAGGGCGCATGTTCGCGCGAGGAGCCGCAGCCAAAGTTCTTGCGTGCCAGCAGGATGGATGCGTTTTTGTAGCGTGGCAAGTTCAGTACGAAGTCCGGGTTGGGCCGGCGGCTGTTCGGGTCTTGCCCCGGAAAGCCGGCATCAAGGTAGCGCCATTCGTCAAACAAGTTCTGTCCGAAACCGGTCTTGCGAATGGATTTCAGGAACTGCTTGGGAATGATCGCGTCGGTGTCGACATTTTCGCGGTTAAGCGGGGCGACCAGTCCCGTGTGCAAGGTGAATTTCTGCATGATGCTTTCTGTGGCAGCCTGTTTAAGCAAATTTTCTGACGTCAACAAAGTGACCATGAATGGCGGCCGCAGCGGCCATGGCGGGACTGACCAGATGCGTGCGTCCGCCCGCGCCCTGGCGCCCTTCAAAATTTCGGTTGCTGGTGGAAGCACAACGCTCGCCCGGCTCCAGTCGGTCGGCATTCATAGCCAGACACATGGAGCAACCTGGCTCTCGCCATTCGAACCCGGCGGTTTTGAAAATTTCATGCAGCCCTTCGCGTTCAGCCTGCTCCTTGACCAGGCCCGAGCCAGGTACGACCAGCGCCAATTTGACATTGCTGGCTACTTTGCGTCCGAGCTTTTTTACCATGCTCGCCGCCTCGCGCATATCTTCAATCCGGCTGTTGGTGCAGGACCCGATAAAAACCTTGTCGACAAACAGATCATTCACCGCTTTGCCTGGCTTCAGGCCCATGTAGACCAGGGCACGTTCTATCGCGCCGCGCTTGCCGGGGTCTTTTTCTTTGTCGGGATCAGGGATCAGGCCGTCAATGCCGAGCACCATTTCGGGCGAGGTGCCCCAGCTCACCTGGGGCACGATCTGGCTGGCATCGAGCACCACGACGGCGTCAAACACGGCGTTCGCATCGCTGTGCAAGGTCTTCCAGTACGCCACTGCCAGATCCCACTCCATGGCGGCCGAGGCGTCGGTGCCGGCACCCTGGCCCGGTGCCAGCGGACGACCCTTGACGTAGGAGATGGTTTTGTCATCGACGGCGACCAGGCCGGCACGCGCGCCGGCCTCAATCGCCATGTTGCAGACGGTCATGCGACCTTCCATGCTCAACGCTGCCATGGCGGAGCCGCCAAATTCAATGGTGTAACCGGTTCCACCCGCGGTACCGATCCTGCCGATGACGGCCAACACGATATCCTTGCCGCCGCAGCCTTTGGGCAGAATGCCATCAATACGTACCAGCATGTTCCTGGCCTTCTTCGCCAGCAGGGTCTGGGTCGCCATCACATGTTCGACTTCACTGGTGCCAATGCCATGGGCCAGGGCACCGAAGGCGCCGTGCGTCGAAGTGTGTGAATCACCGCAAACGACGGTCATACCGGGCAGCGTTGCGCCATTTTCAGGGCCGATGACGTGCACAATGCCCTGTCGTCTGGACAAGAAGGGGAAGTAGGTCGCCAAACCAATTTCCCGCATATTGGCGTCCAGTGTCAGGACCTGCTCCTTGCTGGTCGGGTCGGTGATGCCGTCGTAGCCTAATTCCCAACCGGTAGTAGGGGTATTGTGGTCGGCGGTGGCGACAATCGAGCTGACACGCCACAGCTTGCGACCGGTTTGACGCAGCCCCTCAAAGGCTTGCGGACTGGTGACTTCGTGCACCAGGTGACGATCGATGTAGAGCAGGGCGGTTCCGTCTTCTTCAGTGTGAACCACGTGCTCGTCCCAGAGCTTGTCGTAGAGCGTGCGTCCGTGTGGCTGAATATCGTTGCGACCCATATTTTTCCTTGGTGTGGCGTGATTTTAAACGGCCGCATTGAGCGATGCTGCGCCGCAAACAAAAACGCCCGCCGGTGTCGCCAGCCGGCGGGCACGCCAAATCAGTTTGGCTTAGCGTTGCGCCATGGGCGGAACGTTGCGGGTGACTGAGCCAGAGAACAACTGGCGTGGGCGGCCAATCTTGTACTCAGGATCACTGATCATTTCGTTCAACTGTGCGATCCAGCCGACCGTGCGGGCCAGTGCAAAAACACCGGTGAACATATTGACCGGAATGCCGATGGCGCGTTGCACGATGCCAGAGTAGAAGTCGACGTTCGGGTAGAGCTTGCGTGAGACAAAATAATCGTCTTCCAGCGCGATCTTTTCGAGCGCCATGGCCAGTTTGAACAGCGGGTCATTTTCGAGACCGAGTGCGCCAAGCACTTCCTTGCAGGTTTCCTGCATGAGTTTGGCACGCGGATCGTAATTCTTGTAGACCCGGTGCCCGAATCCCATCAGCTTGACGCCGGAATTCTTGTCCTTGACCTGTTCCATGAACTGACCGACCTTGGCAATGCCGCCGCTGGCCTGAATCTCTCCAAGCATGTTCAGGCAGGCCTCGTTGGCGCCACCGTGTGCCGGACCCCACAGACACGCCACACCCGCAGCGATGGCCGCGAACGGGTTGGTGCCGGAGCTGCCGCACAGGCGAACCGTCGAGGTGGAGGCGTTTTGCTCGTGGTCGGCGTGCAGGATGAAGATGCGGTCCAGGGCGCGTTCAATGACCGGGTTGACGACGTACTCTTCGCACGGGGTGGCAAACATCATGTGCAGGAAATTACCTGCATAACTCATTTCGTTCTTCGGGTACATATAGGGCTGACCCATGCTGTACTTGTAGGCCATCGCCACCAGCGTCGGCATCTTTGCAATCAGGCGCAGCGCAGCAATCTCACGATGCTCTGGATTGTTGATGTCGGTGCTGTCATGATAAAACGCAGAGAGGGCGCCGACCAGACCGGTCATGATGGCCATCGGATGGGCATCGCGCCGGAAGCCGCGCAGGAAGAATTGCATCTGCTCATTGACCATGGTGTGACGGGTCACACGTTTCGTGAAATCGGCCTTCGCCGTCGCATTGGGCAGGTTTCCGTACAGCAGCAAATGGCAGGTTTCGAGGAAATCGCAATTCGTCGCAAGTTGCTCAATCGGATAGCCGCGATACAACAGTTCTCCCTTGTCTCCGTCGATGTAGGTGATGGTCGACTGGCAGGACGCTGTGGACAGGAACCCTGGGTCGTAAGTGAACATGCCGGTTTGGCCATACAGTTTGCGGATATCCACCACGTCCGGTCCAACACTGCCCTGATAGACAGGCAATTCGATGCTGGGACTGCCGTTACTAAACGACAGGGTGGCTTTGTTGTCAGCTAATTTCATATTCTTGCCTTTCAAGGGGTTTTCTCAACATACACAAAACTTCACGCACATCACCGCGATCCAGATCAACGTCGACTTGCGCCAGGGTTTTGCGTTCCAGGTGCAGGTCCAGCAGATCGTTGTCACCCAGATCCATCAAAGCCAGGAGCCCTTGTGACTGACTGACGGTCAGGCTGGACTCGAAGCGTCTGAAAAATCGTTCGATGAAAATATCGTTCTCAAGCAAACCGCGACGGCAGCGCCATTTCAGCTTGCTCAGACTTCTCGCATCGATCAGGTTGCTGCTTTGTACCATGGCTGATTGGCCCAGATGTTGATCGAAGTCAAACCGTACGCATCACCATCATTTCCTTGATTTTTCCAATTGCCCGGGTTGGATTGAGCCCCTTGGGACACACCTCCACGCAATTCATGATGGTGTGACAGCGAAAGAGTCGGTACGGGTCTTCCAGGTTGTCCAGGCGTTCGGCCGTCGCCTCGTCGCGGCTGTCGGCAAGAAAGCGGTAGGCCTGCAGGAGACCGGCCGGGCCGACAAATTTGTCCGGATTCCACCAGAAACTGGGACAGGAAGTGGAACAGCTGGCACACAGGATGCATTCATACAAGCCATTGAGTTCTTCGCGTTCCTGCGGACTCTGTAGACGCTCCTTCTCTGGCGCCACGCTGCTGCTGATCAGGTAGGGTTTGATGGAGTTGTACTGCTTGAAGAACTGCGTCATATCGACGATCAGGTCCCGCACCACGGGCAGTCCGGGCAGTGGTTTGAGAACGATGGTGCCGGGCAGCGTGCGCATATTGGTCAGACAGGCCAGGCCGTTCTTGCCATTGATGTTCATGGCGTCGGAGCCACACACACCTTCGCGGCAGGACTTGCGAAAACTGATGCTGGGGTCCTGGGCCTTGAGCTTCACCAAGGCGTCCAAGAGCATGCGCTCGCTGCCGTCCAGTTCCACCTCAATGGTCTGCATATACGGTTTTGCATCTGCATCGGGGTTGTAGCGGTAGATCTGAAATATGCGTTTTGACATGGTTGTTCTCTTTAAAAGCTGCGCACAGTGAGCGGCACCGACTGCGCCGTCAGCGGCTTCATCTGGACGGGCTTGTAGGACAGGCGGTTGCCTTCGCGGTACCACAATGTGTGCTTGTGCCAGTCGGCGTCATTGCGCCCGTTAGGATGCTCCGGGCTGTCAGCGTAGTCATTGACTGAATGGGCGCCGCGGCTTTCGTGCCGGGCGGCGGCAGAGACGATGGTGGCCTGCGCTGCTTCAATCAGGTTCTCTACCTCCAGCGCCTCGATCCGGGCGGTGTTAAAGATCCTGGATTTGTCTGTCAAAGTGATGCTCTGGACGCGCTCGCGCAAAGCGGCGATCTTGGCCACGCCTTCGTCCATGCTCGCTTGTGTGCGGAACACGCCAGCGTGCTGTTGCATGGTGCTGCGGATATCGTTGGCTACGTCCTGTGAATACTCACCACTGCTGGTGGCGTCCAGACGGGCGATGCGCGCCAGCGTCGCATCTGCAGCGTCCTGCGGCAAGGGTTTGTGAGCCCTGGTTTCCTTGTTGAACTCGACGATGTGATTGCCCGCCGCCCGACCAAACACCAGCAGATCAAGCAGGGAATTCGTGCCCAGCCGGTTGGCACCATGGACGCTGACGCAAGCGCATTCTCCGACCGCGTAAAGCCCGTTGACAATCTCGCTCTGGTTCGTGGCGTTTTGAGTGACCACCTGACCGTGAATATTCGTGGGAATGCCGCCCATCTGGTAATGGATGGTGGGTACGACCGGAATTGGCTCCCTGGTGATGTCGACATTGGCAAAGTTGTGACCAATTTCAAACACGGACGGCAAGCGCTTCATGATGGTCTGGGCGCCCAGGTGCGTCATGTCGAGGTTGATATAGTCCTTGTTTGGTCCGCAGCCGCGACCTTCCTTGATCTCCTGATCCATGCAGCGTGATACATAGTCCCGCGGTGCCAGGTCTTTATAGGCCGGCGCATAACGCTCCATGAACCTTTCGCCACTGCCGTTGCGCAGAATGGCGCCTTCGCCACGGCAGCCTTCGGTGAGGAGCACGCCGGCACCGTGCACGCCGGTCGGATGGAATTGCCAAAATTCCATGTCTTCCAGCGGGATGCCGGCGCGCGCGGCCATGCCCAGTCCGTCCCCCGTGTTGATGAAAGCGTTGGTCGAGGCGGCAAAGATGCGGCCAGCCCCACCGGTGGCCAGCAGCGTGGTTTTCGATTCAAAGATGTGGATATCGCCGGTTTCCATTTCCAGCGCAGTTACCCCGACGACATCGCCCGCAGTGTCACGAATCAGGTCAAGCGCCAGCCATTCGACAAAAAAGCTGGTCTTTTCCTTGACGTTTTGCTGGTACAGCGTGTGCAGCATGGCGTGTCCGGTGCGGTCGGCCGCGGCACAAGCGCGCTGTACCGGTTTTTCGCCATAGTTGGCAGTGTGGCCGCCGAAGGGGCGCTGGTAGATCGTGCCGTCGGGGTTGCGATCAAACGGCATGCCCATGTGCTCCAGGTCGTACACGACCTTCGGTGCCTCACGGCACATGTATTCGATGGCGTCCTGATCTCCGAGCCAGTCTGATCCTTTGACGGTGTCGTAGAAGTGGTAGTGCCAATTGTCTTCCGACATATTCCCCAGCGATGCACCGATGCCACCTTGCGCTGCAACCGTGTGGGATCGCGTTGGGAAGACTTTTGATAACACTGCGACTTTCAGACCGGCTCGCGCCAGCTGTAGTGAGGCGCGCATGCCTGAGCCGCCGGCGCCGACGATGACGACGTCGAATTGGCGTCTCGGAAGTTTGGATGTAACGGTCATGATGGGTTTGAAATGGATGTCAAAAGGGCAGTTGTTACCGGGACGGCATGACTTGGCAAAGGCTTACTGGCGCCACAGCACCTGTATCGCCCATCCGCTGCAGGAAAGAAGCCAGACGAGGGCAAATGCCTGCAGGAAAAGACGCAGACCGACGGGCTTGATGTAATCCATCCAGATTTCGCGCATGCCGACCCAGGCGTGAAATGCGAGGGCTACGATGACACTGAAGGTCAGGGCCTTCATCCATTGCGGTGAAAAAATGCCAGCCCACTGGTCGTAGCCGATCGGACCATGACTGAAGAGGATTTGGGCCAGAACCAGCAGCGTAAACAGGGCCATCACCGCGGCCGTCACGCGCTGGGCCAGCCAGTCGCGCAGACCGTAATGTGCGCCCACAACGAGGCGCTTGGAGCCGAAATTGACCGACATGATGCTTTCCTTAATAGATGCCAAACAGCTTTGCGCCCAGCACAACCGTCAGACCGACGCTCATTGACATGACGATGAGCGCTGACGACTTGCCAAATTCTTTGCTGACGGCAGCGTGGCTGGCGTCCATCCAGAGGTGGCGCAGACCCGCGAGGAAGTGATGCAAATAGGCCCATATGAGCGCCAGTGCCACGAGTTTCCAGATCAGGCCAGGCAAGCCCAGCATGCCGACATTGAAGGCCGACCTGAATTTCGCAAATGAAATTTCGGAAGAAATCGAGTTGTCGAACATCCAGATGATGAAGGGCAGCAGCAAGAACATCATCAGTCCGCTGGCACGATGCATGCCGGACACGACCGCAGCTGGTGGCCATCGGTAGCTCGGCAGGTCCCTGAAAGCGTGAATATTGCGAAATTCGGGTCGTTTTGTTGCTGTGCTTGGTGATAATTCAGACATGCTTTGTTTTCCTTGTTGCGGGTAAGCGCTGCGCTGCAATCACCCGTTGTTTGCTTGGAAATTCTATGGCAGACACGCAAGCCCTTGGCACACTCAGCTTAATCGGTTGTGATAGTAGTGAGTGTCGGTGCGATAGTAGCCGCGCCGCAGTTCCATTGGCACATCCTTGTAGGTGTAGGCAATGCGTTCGACGCTGAGTAGCGGGGTGCCCTGAGCGATCTTCAGCAGTTCGGCCTGTCCTTGCGTGGCTGGTTCGGCGCGTATCTTTTCTTCTGCACGAACCATGCGCATATTGAATTCGGTTTCAAACAAGGCGTACATCGGGCCCTGATAGTTCGCCAACCGCTCGGCGGTCAGACCCTTGAAGGGGGCCGCTGGCAGCCAGATGTCTTCGAGAATGGCGGGCGTGTCAAGAAAACTGAGGACACGGCGTGCCTGCAGCACGGCATCCCCTGTGCGCAAGGCCAGCGCGCGGGCAATATCGGCACTCGCGCTGCTGCGACGACATTGCACGATATCCCGATGGGCCGGCCCTTCGCTGCCCGGATTGCCGTTGTTCGGCACAAGTTTCAAGAAGCGGAACTGCACCTGCTGTTCGGCATGGGTTGCGACAAAGGTCCCTTTTCCCTGCCGCCGCACCAGCAAATGCTCAGCCGCCAGGTCATCAATGGCTTTTCTCACCGTGCCCTGACTGACACGAAAGCGTATCGCCAGGTCCATTTCGCTGGGAATTGCCTCTCCTGGTTTCCATTCGCCAAGTCGCAGACTGTTGAGTATCATGCCCTTGATTTGCTGGTAAAGCGGACTGAAGGAAGGCGTTAGGGCGGACCCGTTGTCGTTCGCGGAGGGGCTGGTTTCGCTAGGTGGGAGCGGTGAAATGATCATGCGTGTGCAACCCTATTTGGCTTGGTGCGTTTGAGACTCATCTTATCTTATATAAGACATAAGACAAATTTCGAGTTTGAGACATTCCAGAGTAAACTAGCAGCGCATTCTGTGGGGTTCAGCATCCCGTTTGAGCTACCCGGAACCCGGTTTCACAACAACTCTGGAGTCTCACCATGAGCAAAAAGCCCGTCCGCGTCGCCGTTACCGGCGCAGCAGGTCAAATAGGTTACGCCATCCTGTTCCGCATCGCCTCTGGCGAGATGCTGGGCAAGGACCAACCCGTCATTCTTGAACTGCTGGAGGTTCCTTTGGAGAAGCCCCAGGCGGCTTTGCAGGGTGTGATGATGGAACTGCAGGACTGCGCATTTCCCTTGTTGGTCGGGATGCAGGCGCATGCTGACCCGATGACTGCCTTCAAAGATGCTGATTACGCTCTGTTGATTGGTTCGCGACCCCGGGGGCCTGGTATGGAGCGCGCCGAATTGCTGGCCGTCAACGGCGCAATTTTCACTGAGCAGGGAAAGGCCCTGAATGCGGTGGCCAGTCGCGACGTCAAGGTTCTGGTGGTTGGTAACCCTGCCAATACGAATGCTTATATCGCGATGAAGAGTGCGCCTGATTTGCCGCGCAAGAACTTTACCGCCATGCTTCGACTGGACCACAACCGCGCCCTGAGTCAGCTGGCTTCCAAGACTGGCAAGGCGGTGGCGGACATAGAGAAAATGGCAGTTTGGGGTAACCATTCGCCGACCATGTACGCTGACTATCGCTTCGCGACCATCAATGGCGCCAGCGTCAAGGAAATGATCAACGATCAGGACTGGAATGCCAACACCTTCTTGCCGACCGTCGGCAAGCGCGGCGCTGCCATCATTGCCGCACGCGGCGTCTCGTCAGCGGCTTCTGCTGCCAATGCGGCCATTGATCACATGCGTGACTGGGTACTCGGCAGCAATGGCCGGTGGGTCACCATGGGTATCCCGTCGGATGGCCAGTATGGGATCCCCAAGGACACGATGTTTGGTTTTGCCGTGACATGCTCAGGCGGCGAGTACAAAGTGGTTGAGGGCTTGCCAATTGACGCATTCAGCCAGGAATGCATCAACAAGACACTCAAGGAACTGCAAGACGAGCAAGCGGGTGTTGCCCATCTGATCGGCTAATACAATTTGCCAGGTAATGCTGTCGCGCAGCCGGCTTTGACGCCAGCTGTGCGATATTTTTTGGCGCGGCGTGCGGTTGACGGGAGCGCAATTCTGGCCCCTCGCATCGCCCATCAACTCAATCGGTTCTGGGGGATGCCATGAAGTCTGTTTTGTTCCTCGCTCTGGCGATGGCAGTGCCCGCGCTGGCCCTGTCTCAGGTCGGCCCGTCCGTGTCTGCACAGACCAAGGCGGCAGCCGCGACGCCCAAACTGACGCCCGGCGTGCGTCGCTCTGCACTCAAGGCAGTGGAAGAAATGACGCCGATTGACGATGATGTTCAGTTGAATTTGACTGCCGAAGAGCTTGAACTGGCGAAGCTGGTCCATGTTGGAGTGATCCCCTGCGAATTGGGGGCATCGGTCACGATCACGCCAAGTGAAAAAAGACCCGGAGTTTTTTGGGTTCGAACCAAGAATATGACTTTTCGCATGCATCCGGTGAACAGCCGCACTGGCGCCATCCGTCTTGAAGACCCTAGAGCAGGGGCGATGTGGCTGCAGTTGGGTAATAAATCGATGTTGATGAGCCAAAAACTGGGTCAGCGTCTGGCTGACGAATGTATCAGTCCGAATCAGGCTGTGGTGGCTGAAAACTTGAAGAAAAATCCTTTGCCCAGTATTCTTGACGCGACCCCCACTAAATAGTTGGAAGATTGGCCCTGCTTATGGGTGCCATACCGTTTTATTGATATTGATAAGGAGTAATTATGTTGCAGAACTATCGCGTCCATGTCGCTGAACGCGCAGCCCTCGGCATTCCACCGCTGCCCCTTTCTGCCGGGCAGACCGGCGAATTGATTGAACTTCTGAAAAATCCACCGTCAGGTGAAGCAGCCACCTTGCTGGATTTGATAACGCATCGCGTGCCAGCGGGTGTTGATGACGCAGCCAAAGTGAAGGCGAGCTATCTTGCCGCTGTGGCACATGGCTCTGAAAAGTGTTCGCTGATCTCACGCGAGAAGGCAACACAGTTGCTCGGGACCATGCTGGGTGGCTACAACATCAGCCCCCTGGTTGATCTGCTCGACGATTCGACGGTGGGAACCGTTGCGGCCGAAGGCTTGAAGAAAACACTGCTGATGTTCGATCAATTCCACGACGTACAGGAGAAGGCAGAAATAGGCAACGCCAACGCCAAGGCCGTTCTACAGAGCTGGGCTGACGCTGAGTGGTTTACCTCGCGTCCCGAAGTTGCGAAGTCGATCATCCTGACCGTTTTCAAGGTCGAGGGTGAGATCAATACGGACGATTTGTCTCCAGCACCAGACGCATTCAGTCGCCCCGACATTCCCTTGCACGCTTTGGCCATGCACAAAAATGCGCGACCTGGCGTCGTGCCCGAAGAAGACGGCAAACGCGGTCCGGTCAAGTTCATCGACGGTCTCAAAGCCAAAGGCAATTTGGTGGCTTACGTCGGCGATGTGGTGGGTACCGGCTCCTCACGCAAGTCGGCCACCAATTCCGTGTTGTGGTTCACTGGCGAGGACATTCCGTTCGTTCCGAACAAGCGTTTTGGCGGCGTCTGTCTCGGTTCAAAAATCGCGCCGATTTTTTATAACACCATGGAAGATTCTGGTGCGCTGCCGATTGAACTTGACGTCAGTCAGATGAATATGGGTGATGTGGTGGATCTTCGGCCGTATGAGGGCAAGGCGCTCAAAGACGGCAAGGTGATCGCCGAATTCAAGGTCAAGAGCGATGTGCTGTTTGACGAGGTGCGCGCAGGCGGCCGCATCCCCCTGATCGTTGGTCGGGGCCTTACGGCCAAGGCGCGAGAGGCGCTGGGCTTACCCGCAAGCACCCTGTTCCGACTGCCGCAGAACCCGGTAGACTCTGGCAAGGGGTTCACGCTGGCTCAAAAAATGGTCGGTCGTGCCTGCGGCCTGCCAGAAGGCGAGGGTGTGCGTCCTGGCACTTATTGTGAGCCGAGGATGACCAGCGTCGGCTCGCAAGACACGACCGGCCCCATGACCCGCGACGAACTGAAGGATCTGGCTTGTCTGGGTTTCAGTGCGGACCTGGTCATGCAATCGTTTTGTCATACGGCCGCGTACCCGAAGCCGGTGGATGTCAAGATGCATCACGAACTGCCGGAATTCATGAGTACACGCGGCGGTGTTCCCTTGCGCCCAGGTGACGGCATCATCCACAGCTGGCTGAATCGCATGCTGTTGCCTGATACTGTAGGAACGGGCGGTGACAGCCATACCCGTTTTCCCATTGGCATCAGTTTCCCGGCCGGTTCCGGTTTGGTCGCGTTTGGTGCCGCTACCGGCGTGATGCCACTCGACATGCCCGAGAGTGTGCTGGTGCGGTTCAAGGGGAACATGCAACCCGGTATCACGCTGCGGGATCTGGTCAATGCGATACCGCTGTATGCCATCAAGGCTGGCTTGTTGACCGTTGCCAAACAGGGCAAGAAGAACATTTTTTCGGGACGCATTCTTGAGATTGAAGGTCTGCCCAATCTGAAGGTAGAGCAGGCATTTGAGCTCAGTGATGCTTCGGCCGAACGCAGCGCTGGTGGCTGCACCGTGCATCTGAACAAAGAGCCCATCATCGAGTACATCACAAGCAACATCACGATGCTGAAATGGATGATTGCCTCTGGTTATTCGGACGTGCGTACCATCAACCGCCGTATCAAGGCCATGCAAGCCTGGCTGCAGGATCCGCAGTTGCTCAAGGGTGACGCTGACGCCGAGTATGCAGCCGTCATTGAAATTGACCTCGCCGATATCCGGGAGCCCATCGTGGCCTGCCCGAATGATCCGGACGACGTCAAGACCTTGTCGGAAGTGGCAGGTGCCAAGATCGATGAGGTCTTTATTGGTTCCTGCATGACCAACATCGGTCATTTCCGGGCCGCCAGCAAATTGCTGGAGAACAAGCGTGACATTCCAGTGAAATTGTGGATGGCCCCACCGACAAAAATGGATGCCAAGCAACTGACAGAGGAGGGACATTACGGCGTTCTTGGGTCTGCCGGCGCGCGCATGGAAATGCCGGGTTGTAGCCTGTGCATGGGCAACCAGGCGCAGGTGCGCGAGGGTGCGACCGTGTTCTCCACTTCCACGCGCAACTTCCCGAATCGGTTGGGAAAGAATAGCTACGTCTATCTTGGCAGCGCCGAGTTGGCTGCGATCTGCTCCAAACTCGGGCGCATTCCGAGCAAAGCGGAGTACATGGCTGACATGGGTGTCTTGACTGCTGCCAGTGACAAGGTCTATCAGTACCTGAATTTCGACAAGGTCAAGGATTACACCGATGCCGCGAACAGTGTCAAGGACGATGCAACGGTTTAATCTGTAGCCGACGTCTCCGATCGATTCGGGACGGATGTTTAAGGGATGCCCCACAACATTTCTTGTGGGGCATTTTCATTGTTGCTTTGCTCTATCGCAAGGAATCCTCTAAATTGGACTACGTTTGGGCGGCTTTGTGCATGGCTGGCGCGGTGTATTTTATTTTTCGAACTGCTTGATTCCTCGGGGCCATATTTGGAGGTCAGGCGGTTAAACTTCGCGCAGTCACAAAGTCGTCAAAAGTTTGACATGTTCCCTTCAGGAGTCCGCCATGTTTTTTGGCAAGCTGTTGCCGCGGGAAGGCAATTTTTTTGAGATGTTCAACCAGCACGCCGATCGCATCGTCGAGGCTGCCATGGCGTTCTCCAAGTTGGTCGCCAACTACAGTGATCCGCATCTGCGTCAAAAATACAATCAGGATGTGGACAATGCCGAGCGCGCCGCTGACCGGGTTACGCACGATGTCAACAAGGCTATTCACATAACGTTCATTACGCCAATTGATCGGGAGCAAATTCACACCCTGATCAATACGATGGACGATATCGCCGATCTGATTCAGGATTCGGCCGAAACCATGGCCTTGTATGACGTGCATCACATGACCGAAGACATCACCCGACTGACCGATTTGAGTGTGAAATGCTGTGAAAGGGTGCGCGACGCAGTTTCCATGCTGGCCAAGATTGCAGATCCGGCGACGGCCGCGGCGGCGCTGAAAACCTGCGAGGAAATTGATCAGCTGGAGTCTGATGCTGATCGCGTGATGCGCAGTGCCATGAGCAAGCTTTTTCGCGAAGAGCCAGATGTGCGGGAGGTGATCAAACTCAAGGCGATCTATGAGTTGCTTGAGACCATCACCGATAAGTGCGAAGACGTCGCCAATGTGATCGAGGGCATCGTCCTCGAGAATTCCTGAGGATTGCCTGCCATGGCATCAGCTCAGGTCGGACTGTGGGTGGTGGCCTTGCTGGTTCTGCTGGCGCTCGCCTTCGATTTCATGAATGGTTTTCATGACGCGGCAAACTCCATTGCAACCGTTGTTTCGACCGGTGTTCTGAAGCCTGGGCAGGCCGTACTTTTTGCGGCGGTTTTCAACTTCATTGCAATATTTGTTTTCCACCTGAGCGTCGCAGCCACGATCGGGAAAGGGCTCGCTCAGCCAGGCGTCGTTGATGTGAATGTGGTGTTTGGTGCGTTGGTCGGAGCTATCAGCTGGAATTTCATTACCTGGTATTACGGCATTCCGAGCAGTTCCTCACACGCCTTGATTGGCGGCATTGTTGGCGCGGTTATTTCGAAGGCCGGTGCTTCCGCCCTTGTGGCCTCGAGCATATGGAAGACGGTGATCTTTATTTTTGTGTCGCCGCTGATGGGATTTCTGCTTGGGTCAGTAATGCTGATTTCAGTGTCCTGGCTTTTGCGTCGCAGCACACCGAGTCGAGTTGATCGCTGGTTTCGCCGACTCCAACTGGTGTCGGCGGGCGCCTACAGCCTGGGTCATGGGGGCAACGACGCACAGAAGACCATCGGTATTGTCTGGATGCTTTTGATCGCCACCGGCTACAGCGTGGCAAGTGACAAATCGCCACCGACCTGGGTAGTGCTCAGCTGCTATACGGCGATTGCCATGGGGACACTGTTTGGCGGTTGGCGCATCGTCAAAACGATGGGGCAAAGGTTGACAAAGTTAAAGCCAGTGCATGGATTCTGCGCTGAAACCGGGGGCGCGATTACCCTTTTCATGGCCGCAATTCTTGGTATTCCGGTATCGACGACACACACCATCACCGGGGCGATTGTGGGCGTTGGTGCTACCCAGCGAGCCAGTGCCGTGCGCTGGGGTGTCGCCGGAAATATTATCTGGGCCTGGATTTTGACCATTCCAGCGACCGCCTTTGTTGCTGCAATTGCCTACTGGGTCAGCTTGCAGATTTTTTAGTGTGGTGAGCAACTATCTGCTGGGCCGAGTGGCATATCCATCAGGACGACGTCCAGCCATCGGTCGAATTTCCAGCCACAGGATTTGAGAACGCCTACCGGCCTGAAACCGACCGAACGGTGGACCGCAACAGATCCAAGATTGCTTGAGTCGCCGATAACTGCGATCAGTTTTCGGACGCCAGACCGCTCGGCCTGCGATGCAAGTTCATTCAGTAGTACTCGTCCAAGACCCTGCCCCTGAGCGGCTGGCGCCAGATAAATGGAGTCCTCGGCTGAAAATCGATAGGCTGGTCGGGGCTTGAACCAGTTGCAGTAGGCAAAACCCAGTACCTTGCTACCATCAACAGCGACCAGGTACGGCAGGCCCTTGGCCAGTACGTCGGCGCGCCGATCTGCCATGTCGCTGAGCGAAGGGGGCTCCGTTTCGAAAGTGCCTGTGCCGACCAGTACATGGTGGGCATAGATTGCAGCAATGTCAGGGACATCTTGCGGTTGACTGGGACGGATGGTGGTCATAAATATTGAAAACGTTATAATCAAGGACTATTCAGCGTGTCGCTGGCCAGGTGGTCATGTCGCGTGTCTCAAGCGCTGATTGAAGTGCTCAATTTACTGGCGGACATAAAACTCCGCTACCCAAAGGATATACCATGGTCGTTATTCGACTCGCCCGTGGCGGTGCTAAGGCTCGCCCGTTTTTCAATATTGTTGTTGCCGACAAGCGTACCCGTCGCGATGGACGCTTCATCGAGCGCATCGGTTTTTATAACCCGATCGCCACGGCCACAGAAGAAAGCATCCGTATTGCGCAGGACCGCCTGACGTACTGGAGGAGCGTTGGCGCTCAGGCCTCCCCGACGGTGGAACGTTTGGTGGCTCAAGCGGCAAAAAAAGCAGCTTGATGCGATTGTTGTGATGTTGCCTGGCCTCGAAGCGGCCGACCTTCCGTCGGATGCCATCGAAGTTGGGCGTATCAGTGATGCCTGGGGCATCAAGGGCTGGTTCAGAGTAGTGCCCTATAGCGCCGATCCAGAGGCGCTTGTTTCTTCCAAACGATGGTTCTTGATGCCTGCTGAAAAGGGCGCCAGGACTTTTGCCGGCGTGGCCAGGCTGGCTATCATCCAGGCCAAGATGCACTCCGGTATGGTTGTCGCTTCAGCCCGTGAAGTTGATGACCGGGACGCTGCGGAGTCGTTACGCGGTGCTCGTATTTTTGTTTCCAGAGGCAGTTTTCCAACTGCTCAGAAAGATGAATACTATTGGGTTGACCTGATCGGCCTGACTGTTCTCAACCGCGAGGGTGTGACGCTTGGCACGGTGACCGAACTGCTTTCAACCGGAGCACAGACCGTGCTGGTCATGGAATCCGAACTGGAGGGCAAAAGGATAGAGCGGATGATACCTTTTGTGTCGGTCTACGTGGACGATGTGGATCTGGCGGCAGGGCGCATAGTTGTTGACTGGCAAGCCGAATATTGAATAGCTTGTTATGCGATTCGATATCGTTACTCTGTTCCCGGAGATGTTCAGCGCCTTCCTGACGGCCGGCATCACGCGGCGCGCATTTGAATCGGGTCAGGTGGATGTCAAATTGTTCAATCCGCGTGACTTTGCGGCTGGAAACTACCGACGGGTGGATGATCGACCGTTTGGAGGGGGCCCTGGCATGATCATGATGGCCGAGCCCTTGACGCTGTGTCTGCAAGCAATCCGGGCCCAACGTGCAAAAAGTCCTCCTGTTGTGCTGTTTTCTCCTGTGGGCCGTCAACTGAATCACTCCATGGTGACTCGGTGGGCGCAGAGCGAGGGCGCCACCCTGATATGTGGCCGCTACGAGGGGATTGACCAGCGATTCATTGATGCGCATGTGACAGAACAGATCAGTCTGGGTGACTTCGTGCTGTCGGGGGGTGAGATTCCGGCCATGGCGTTGCTGGACGCAGTTGCGCGCTTGCAGCCGGGCGTATTGAATACGGCTGACAGTCACCAGCAGGACAGTTTTAATCCGGCGCTGGACGGGCTGCTGGATTGTCCGCACTACACACGACCAGAAGTATGGTCGGGTCTGGGCGTGCCGGACGTGCTGCTGTCGGGTCATCACGAGCAGATTGAATCGTGGCGGCGTCAGCAGCGTTTGACGTTGACGGTGGCTTTGCGTCCTGAATTGATAGATCATGCACGCCGCGCCGGAAATCTGAGCGTCGCCGACGAAGCCTTCCTCGCTGGCCTTGCCTAGGGCATTTCGCCCTGTTTCTGCGACGCAGGCTATAATCTTCGGTTTACAGATCCTCTGGCAGGCCGCTATGTTGCGTCGCCAACCGAGCTTTTGTGTCAATCCGGACACTGGCGCTGCCAAGATCATAAGAGGCCATCATGAACTTGATTCAAACCCTTGAGCAGGAAGAAATTGCTCGTCTTGGGAAAACCATCCCTGAATTCTCCACTGGTGACATGGTCATCGTCAACGTGAACGTCGTTGAAGGCACCCGCAAGCGTTTGCAGGCCTACGAAGGGGTTGTAATTGCCAAGCGCAATCGCGGCCTCAACAGTGGTTTTATTGTTCGCAAGATCTCCAGCGGAGAAGGTGTTGAGCGCACGTTCCAGACCTACAGTCCGTTGATCGCCAGCATTGAAATCAAGCGTCGTGGCGATGTCCGTCGCGCCAAGCTCTACTATCTGCGTGATCGCAGTGGGAAGTCTGCTCGCATCAAGGAAAAGCTGTCGACGAAAAAGAATGTCAGCAAGGCAGTTACCGAATAGAGCGAATTGTTCTTTGAACTGCCGCCCCAGCTTGTGCTTGTGGCGGCTTTTTTTTGATACCTCATTTTGACGAGTTCGATCGAAATTCCTTTGTCAAAGTTGCCAAACTTTGATCCCTCTCAGGTGCCGATACTGGGTGTTGATTCACATTTGCCGGCTGTGGGACTGGACGTCCTGCAGCCAGCGGCTTTGCGCCTGCGGTTTGCGGCTCTACCTGCCTGGGAACCCGAAGTATGGGCTGAGAAGAGTTTCTCGGATCGGACTCCAATTCAGGCAGCCGTACTGGTTCCCATCGTGATGCGTGAGCAACCGACCGTCTTGCTGACGGAACGCACCAAGCATCTTTCAAACCATTCAGGACAAATCGCCTTTCCCGGTGGCAAGGCCGACAAGGAGGATGCCGACGCATCGGCCACGGCACTGCGTGAAGCCGAGGAAGAAATCGGACTGGATCCGGCTCTGGTGGATGTGCTGGGCGTCTTGCCCCACTACGTTACGGGAACGGCATTCATCATTACGCCGGTCATCGCCTTGGTGCAACCTGGGTTCGCGTTGAGTCCGAACGGTTATGAGGTGGCTGACGTGTTTGAGGTGCCATTGGAGTTCCTGATGAACCCATCCCACCACCGACGTCACGCTTTTGAGTGGGAAGGCGTCCGAAGGGAGTGGTTTTCGATGCCCTATCAGGACAAGTCGGCGCAACGATTTATCTGGGGTGCCACTGCAGGCATGTTGCGCAATTTCTACCGTCTGCTATCTGCCTGACAGCACGTCCGCTATGATGCGCCGATGAGCTTCATTTCTGTGCTTGTCGCCCTGCTTTTGGAGCAGGCTCGCCCCCTCAGCCGAGGCAATCCGGTGCATGCAAGTCTGCGCGCGTGGGTGCGCTGGAGTTCGCGAAATTTTGACGCCGGAAAGTCGTTTCATGGCTGGTTGGCCTGGGGTTGTTCGGTCCTGGCTCCATCCGCGCTCGTCATGGCCATCTATTGGGCGCTTGATGCCTGGTTGGGGTGGCTGGCGTCCGTTGTGTGGAGTGTGGCTGTGCTTTATGCAACGCTGGGGTTCAGGCAGTTCAGTTTTCATTTCACGCAGATCAGGGATGCTTTGGCTGATGGCGACGAAGATCGAGCGAGATTATTGCTGGCGAATTGGCAGCAGATTGATGCGAGTGAGCTACCGCGTAGCGAGATCGTACGCCACGTGATTGAACACTCGGTGCTTTCAGCACATCGTCACGTTTTTGGTGTTTTGAGCTGGTATTCATTGCTGGCTGCCTTTGGCTTTGGTCCGGCCGGTGCTGTGCTCTATAGATTGACAGAATTTGTTGCCCGCTACTGGCGTCATACCAGTCAGGCACACCATCAACCAGTCAGTGAAGCCTTGCGGCAGACAGCCAATGACGCATGGATTGTTGTCGACTGGATACCCAGCAGAATGACAGCGCTGAGCTTTGCCGTCGTCGGCAGTTTTGAGGAAGCAATCGATTGCTGGCGCAGTCATGAACCGCGCTTTGTGGGCGACAACGACAGTGTTGTGCTGGCCGCGACCTCTGGCGCCGTGAATATTCGTCTACAGGCGGTGGACGGGCAAAGCGAACAGTTCGCCGGACAAGTACCGGAACTGGCTCATTTGGCGGTCGTCGTGGGTTTGGTCTGGCGCACAGTGGTCATGTGGATGTTGTTGCTTGCCCTGCTGACACTGGCCCGCTTGCTGGGTTGACTTTATCAATATCTTGCCGGCTCGCTTAGCTCGGCGTACAACTGGCTGTAAATCTTGTAGCGGTTGGCGCTGATTTCACCAGCGCTGGTGTCTGATGCGACTGCTGCCAGAACGCCACACCCGGGTTCGTGCAAGTGACTGCAGTTATAGAACTTGCAGTGGGAGGCGTGCCGTTTGAGGTCGGGCATGTAGGAGGCCAGCCGTGCGGCATCAATGTGGTTCAACCCAAATTCCTGAAAGCCAGGCGAATCGATCACAGCGGTTGTTTTTGCCTTGTCCACCCAGTACCAGGTGGTGCTGGTTGTGGTGTGTTTGCCTGAGTTCAAGGCTTCGGAAATTTCGCGAGTCTGTGCCAGGGCGCCGGGCGCCAGTAGATTGATTAAGGTGCTCTTGCCGGCTCCGGACGGACCCAGCACCAGCGTTGTCTTTCCTGCGAGCAACTTCAATAGTTTCTCGCGATCTATGTCGGCGGACAGTCTGAGCGACAAAGGTAATACGCCGTAATGCATCTGCCTGTAAGGGAGCAGCCACTCCCAGGCGCGGGAGAAAGGTTCGATCAAGTCGCTCTTGTTCAGGCCGATGATGGGGGTGATGTGTTCGGCCTCGGCGGCAATCAGGGCGCGGGATAGTTGATTGCTGGAGAATTCAGGCGTGGCGGCAATCAGGATCAATATTTGATCCAGGTTTGCGGCAAACGACTTGGTGCGAATGGAGTCCTGGCGGTAAAGCACATTCTTTCGTTCCTTGATCTTTTCGACTGTGCCTTCGTCGCCAGTGGCCAGCCACAGGATCCGGTCGCCTACCAGTCCCTCGCTCTTCTTGCCTCGGGAGTGGCAGATCAGACGGCTTCCCTCGGGTGTTTCGACCAGAAAATGGCGCCCATAGGCGGCCACGATCAGTCCATCGTGGAGTCGTACGGAATCCATTAACCGGTCAGGAACGTAATCCGTGCCAAGCGCTCAGAGGCCGGAGGATGGGAGTAGTAGACCTTCGCATAGATCGGGTCTGGCGTCAGTGTCGAGGCGTTGTCCTCGTACAGTTTAAGCAATGCAGTGCACAGGTCCGGCCCGCTGGTCTTCGCCACCGCATAAGCATCGGCTTCAAATTCGTGGCGACGCGACAAAGCTGCCAGGATGGGTGTCAAGAAGAAACCAAAGACGGGAAGGCTCAGCATGAAAAGAAGCAGTGCCAGCCCATCGTTGGGTGCATTCAGGTTGGGTTCGACTCCCAGTCCCTGGTAGAACCAGACCTGATTTGCGAGCCAGCCTACCAACGAAAAACAGAGCAGACTGAGGCCAAACATCATCAGGATGCGCTTGCCAATATGCCAATGCCTGAAGTGGCCCAATTCATGTGCCAGTACGGCGTCCACTTCCGCAGCTGAGAGCCTGGCCACCAGCGTGTCGTAAAAGACAACCCGCTTGGCAGCCCCAAATCCAGTGAAATATGCATTTGCGTGGGCGCTGCGCTTGCTGCCGTCCATCACGAAAAGCCCCTTCGCCGAAAATCCGCAGCGATGCATCAGTGCTGTCACGCGTGCCCTTAGCGACTCGTCGTCCAGAGGTGTGAACTTGTTGAACAGCGGAGCGATGAAGGTGGGGTAGATCAGCAGCAGCATGAGGTTGAAACCCATCCAGACGCACCAAGCCCATAGCCACCATTGGTTTCCGGCGGCACCCATGAGCCACAAGATCAGGGACGCAATTGGCAGGCCAACCAGCGCGCCAATCAAACATGACTTGCCCAGGTCGATCAGCCAGAGCCGGAGCGTCATCTTGTTAAATCCGAAACGCTCTTCAATAACAAAGGTCTGGTACAGCGCCAGAGGCAAATCAAGCACTCCGCTGATGAGCACAAAACTTGCCAACAGCGCAATTTGCTGGATCATGCCTCCCCCCAGCGACTGCAGTAGTGCGAAGTTGAGCGCCGACAGTCCTCCAAGCAATGTCCAGGCGACAAGTACGATGACACCCATTGCGATTTCCAGCAGTCCGGTGCGGGTCTTCGCGATCGTGTAGTCGGCAGCCTTCCGGTGAGCTGACAGGGGTACGTTCTGGGAAAACGCCGTGGGTACTTTGTTGCGGTGCAGAGCCACGTGGCGGGCCTGCCGGATACTGAGCCAGACTTTTAGCGTGTTGGAAATGGCCAGCGCCAACGTAAAGGTGGCAGTCAAGATCCAGGAAGGGGAGTAAAGATAGGACGAATCAGCCATGCCGCCCAAGTTTAGGCCATCGGCGACAATTCAGACCATGAATACGCAGAACATTCCTGGACACCAAGCGCCACTTGGAAAATCAGATCAAAACCTGATCTGGCTTGATTGTGAAATGACCGGTCTTGATCCGGAGGTGGATCGCATCATCGAAATTGCCGTCGTGGTAACCGGACCGGCGCTCGAAAGCCGCACAGAAGGTCCGGTGTTGACTATTCACCAAAGCCAGGAACAGCTTGACAAGATGGACGCATGGAACAAAGGGACACACGGCAAGAGCGGCCTGATCGAAAAAGTGAAGGTGTCAACTGTTACCGAGGAAGAGGCACAAACACGGTTGATTTCATTTCTCGGAGAGTATGTCCCCAAGAAGAGTTCCCCCCTGTGCGGCAACAGCGTCGGGCAGGACCGACGTTTCCTGGTCAGGTACATGCCGAAGCTCGAAGCCTTTTTTCATTACCGCAATCTGGACGTGAGCACGCTCAAGGAGTTATCCAAGCGCTGGGCTCCGGAGGTCTACGCGTCGTTCAAGAAGCAGCAACGCCACACTGCATTGGCCGACGTTCATGAGTCAATTGACGAACTCGAGCACTACCGCGAGCACTTCCTGAATTTGGTGAATTAGGTAGAAACCCGAATTTGTGCCATAATCGCAGGCTGCACCGAAAACATCGGTGTGATTTGTACATCTCCTTCATTCACAGGGTCCAAAGCGGTTTCGTTGTCGAAATTTCGCAGGAAAGGGCCCCCGGCGCTGAATAACTCATCCTGAGTTCGCGCGGGTTCCGTTTGATGGTTGATGTTTTTTAACCATTGACGGAGCAGTTGCATACCCTGCAACGCTCGCGTGTGAGTAAATTCATGACTGACGCTATTCTGGCGACGGGCGATATTTCGCTTGTCGAAAATTTTTCCAATCCAACGGCAGAAATGCCAAATGCAGTGCCCGCGGCATTGAATGATGCCGATCAGGTGCCCAATGGCTTTCTGACTTTCGGTCTGGCTCCCGAGTTGATCCACGCGGTCAAAGACCTCGGATTCACTCAACCTACGACCGTACAGCTGAAGACCATCCCGCTGGCTATGCAAGGCCACGAAGCGGCTGACCAAGCAGCACGCTTTATCGACTTGATGGTGTCCAGTCAAACTGGCAGCGGCAAGACGGCTGCGTTCTTGTTGCCTGTCTTGCACACACTGTTGACACAGCAGGCGCAGGCCGAGGCTAAAGAACGTGCAGACTTTGAGCATGCGGTGGCTCAGGCTGCTGCCAAGGGCGAGGCGCCCCCGAAGCGCGCCAAGCGCAAAGATCCCACCAATCCACGGAATTTTTCTGCGGCTGCACCTGGCGCACTGGTGGTCTGTCCAACGCGCGAACTTGCGCAACAGGTTGCACACGATGCCATTGATTTGGTACAGCACTGTCGTGGTTTGCGGATCGCCAACATTGTCGGTGGCATGCCATACCAGTTGCAGATTGCAAAACTGCAGAATGCCAACCTCGTGGTGGCCACCCCGGGACGCTTGCTTGATCTTCAGCGGTCAATGCAAATCAAACTGGACCAGGTTCAATTTCTCGTGGTGGACGAAGCCGACCGGATGCTTGATCTGGGTTTTTCGGATGATCTGGCCGAAATAAACCAACTGACCATCGCTCGCAAGCAGACCATGATGTTCAGCGCTACTTTCGCCCCACGCATTCAGCAACTCGCATCCCGTGTGATGCGTGAGCCGCAGCGTCTGCAGATTGACAGCCCGCAAGAGAAGCACCAGAACATCGAGCAGAAGCTTTTCTGGGCTGACAACGCTCAGCACAAGCGCAAATTGCTGGATCACTGGCTGCGCGACAGCAATATCAACCAAGCTATCGTTTTTGCCAGTACTCAAATTGAATGCGATGGCTTGGCCAATGATTTGCAGCAAGAGGGATTCTCGGCAGTCGCTTTGCACGGTGCGTTGAGCCAGGGCTTGCGCAACCGTCGCTTGATGGCACTGCGGCAAGGACAGGTACAGATTCTGGTGGCAACCGATGTTGCGGCGCGTGGCATTGATGTGCCCACAGTCAGCCACGTTTTCAACTTTGGGTTACCCATGAAAGCCGAGGACTATACGCACCGCATTGGTCGTACCGGGCGCGCTGGGCGCGATGGGCTTGCGGTGACCTTTGCCGAGTTCCGCGATCGCCGCAAGATCATGGACATTGAGTTTTACAGCCATCACCAATTCAAGGGCGAAACAATTCCTGGTCTGGAGCCGCAGCAACGTTTTCTTGATTCGCGCCCGAATTCAAATTTTGCCGGCCGTGATGGCCGCGGCGGCCCTAACCAACCGTCTCGAGAGCGCAATTTTGGTGGCTCCGGGCGTCCAGCGGGATTTGGTGCGAACCGCGGTGGTTTTCCGGACAGGAATGCTGCTGGTAACCGTGAAGGTTTCAGCTACGAACGTAAAGGGGGCTTCAATGACCGATTCGCCGGCGCGCGCAACGACAGTGCCGCGCCGCGCGGGGATTTTGGACCGCGCAAGCCTGCCTTTGGCAAGCCGATGGGCGTGAAGCCTGGCAATGGCGGGAAGGTCTTTGTACCTCGTGATGCCAAGAAGCGATTGGCGCGGAGTGCTTGAACGTCAACCGTCCAATTTCAACTGCAGATTCAGCGGGTTATTGCCTTATAATCATCCGCTGAGCAGAAAGATCTCGAGTCATTTTTGCTTGGTCGTTGCAGTTTAGCTGCAGTGACAATTTCCGGAAATTGTTTCATTAACTCACTAGGTAATTTTCAAA
>JBAXFI010000010.1:0-44628 GCA_037139995.1 Comamonadaceae bacterium
AACAAGTTCGCGTTGCTTTGGCTTGGAGGCTTCTAGCGAACGCTTTAGCAGAATTGTCAAATCTGACAAGGCACAATGGCAGTTTGCAGAAAACCGGCCTTTGTGTGTCGCCCTGCAAGTAGTTCCATAACTCAGCGACCAGCAGATTTTATCCGAGTGATAGCAAGTCTTTTCAGATTTTTCTCTTTTCTGCCACTGCCTTTGGCACACGCCCTGGGTTGGGTGGCTGGCTGGCTGGTGTTCTTTGCGTCTGCCGTCTATCGCCAGCGCTTTCTGGCCAACGCACGGCAGGCTGGCTTCGGATGCCGGCAATGGTTGGGCGCTGTCGGCGAGGCTGGCAAACTGGTTGCCGAATTGCCTAGGCTATGGTTCGGAGCGCCTGTCAAGGTCGTCTGGGAAGGTGCGCAACATGTGGATGCTGCGTTGGCACGGGGTCGGGGCGTGGTGTTTCTGACACCGCATCTGGGATGTTTTGAAATCACGGCACAAGCCTATGCGCGACGTTACGGTCAGGCGCTTCATCCGATCACGGTCTTGTTTCGTCCGTCACGCCAGCCTTGGCTACGCTCGCTGGTGACAAGTGCTCGTAACCGCCCCGGTCTGCGGTCGGCGCCGACCACGCTAGCCGGCGTCAAGCAAATGATCCAGGCGCTGAAAAGGGGAGAGTGTGTGGGACTGCTGCCAGATCAGGTGCCGCCCAGGGGCCTGGGGATATGGGTTCCCTTTTTCGGTCGCACTGCCTACACCATGACGCTGTCGGCACGATTGGCTCAGCAAACTGGCGCTGCCATCGTCTTGACATGGGGTGAGCGTCTGTCCTGGGGTCGCGGCTATCGCGTGCATTTCGAGCCGCTCTCGACCACCTTGCCGCCAGAGGGTGCGCAGGCGTCCGCCCTGATCAATCAGGAGATGGAAAGACTGATCCGGCTTTGTCCACAGCAGTACCTGTGGGGCTACGCGCGCTACAAGCAGCCGCGCCAGGAACTCTGATGCTGAGTCGCTGCTGGAGCTGGTTTGGCATTGGCGTGATGCACTTTCTGGCACTGCTGCCGCTGACCTGGATACGGGCGCTGGGCTTCTTGCTGGGTGCGCTGCTCTATCTGCTGGTGCAGCCCCGACGCCGGGTCGCAAAGATCAACCTGTGTTTGTGCTTTCCGCAGTGGTCGGCGCAGCAGATTCGGGCCGTAACTTTTTGGACTTTTGTTCATTTTGCCCAGTCCTGGCTGGATCGGGGCTGGCTCTGGCACGGCTCGGCGCAACGGGTCAGGCGGCGTCTGACCTTGTCGGGTGCTGTGGATGAATTGCAGGGAGAGACGCCGACCGTGATCTTTGCGCCGCATTTTGTTGGTCTGGACGCCGGCTGGACCGCACTGACCGAGCAGTTGCCGCGGCACTTCACCACCATTTACACGGACCAGTCCGACAAGGTGCTTGATGCCTGGATTCTGGCCGGGCGTCAGCGCTTTGGCTCGTCACGACTATTTGGGCGCGTCGATGGTGTTAAGACCATCGTGGCAGCACTGCGTGCGGGGGATCCGCTCTATTTGCTCCCCGATATGAACTTTGGCCCGGAAGAGTCGGTCTGGGTGCCGTTTTATGGTGTGTCTGCCGCGACGGTGCCGTCCTTGTCACGCTTTGCGAAACTGGGACGGGCCAAAGTGGTGCCGGTGCTGACACGGATGACACGTCACGGCTATGAAGTGCAGGTCCTGCCAGCCTGGACCGACTTCCCTTCCGATGATCCGGTAGCCGACACCGCACTCATGAATCTGCGTCTGCAGGCTTTCATCGACACCATGCCCGACCAGTATTTCTGGGTGCACAAACGCTTCAAGGACCGGCCACTGGGCGAGGCGGGGGTGTACTAGCTTGATGCCGAGGGCGCCGCTGTGGGTGACTCCGCGAATGTCCCCCGGCCTTTGGTCTTGTCATCCCGGACCCCGGATCGAGCCCGGGGCAAGCTCTGATCCGGGATCCAGTGCCACGCCACCACTGGATTGCGGGTCAGGCCCGCAATGACAACGGGCGCCCGCAATGACAAGCCCTTGCACAAGATCAGGCTGATGGGGCGCTCAGCGCAGCGGCATCAAGGAGGAGTCCGCAGGACGGGGGACAGCCGCGGAGCTGAGTGCGCCAGCGGCCTGATCCACTCGGCATGCTGCACGAAAATAGACCTGTGGTCATTTCGAGAGAGATCCTTAGCCCGGCTTGTTCTTTACTCGATACCACCAACGCCACAGCAACAGCGAACCCAGAATAGCGGCATAGACATAGACCTCGGTGAAGTTGTTCTTGCCCGAGCGCATCCAGAAGAAATGCAGGATGGTCAGGCCTGCCACTGCGTAGACCAGACGATGCAGACGCTGCCAGCGTTTGGCTCCCATCAGCTTGATTGCCCGGTTGAAAGACGTCAAGGCCAAGGCGGTCAGCAGCACAAAGCCTGAAAATCCAATCAGGATGAAGGGCCGTTTGGCAATGTCCTTGGCGATGTCGTCGAAATCAAATCCCATATCAAACCAGCTGTAGCTGAGCAGGTGTAGCACGGCGTAGAAATAGACGAACAAGCCCAGCATGCGTCGCAATCGCGCCAGCGCCGGTGTGCCAGTGCTGACACGCAAGGGCGTTACGGCCAGCACCAGACAGAGGAAGCGCAAGGTCCAGTCGCCCAGTGCGCGGAGCAAAAACTCAGCTGGATTGGCGCCCAGTTGGTCGGTCATTGCGGCCAGCGCCAGCCAGCAAAACGGCAGCATTGCCAGACCGAAAACAACTGCCTTGGCAAAGCGGTGCAACAGCAGTGCCTTGAAGGACGGCAGCTTCAAAAATTCTTCTTCAGATCCATGCCGGCGTACATTTGCCCGACCTGAGCCTCGTAGCCGTTGAACATTAGCGTCTTGCGCTTCCTGCTCAGTAGACCATCTTCACCGATTCGCCGCTCGCTGGCCTGGCTCCAGCGCGGGTGATCGACATTGGGATTGACGTTGGAAAAGAATCCGTACTCGTTGGCCGCCGCCTTGTTCCAGGCGGTGCCGGGCTGCTTCTCGGTAAAGCGGATTTTCACCAGACTCTTGGCGCTCTTGAACCCATACTTCCATGGCACTACCAGCCGCACCGGGGCGCCGTTCTGCTTGGGCAGTATTTCACCGTACATGCCAAATGTCAGCAGTGTCAGGGGATGCATCGCTTCGTCCATGCGCAGACCTTCAGCATAAGGCCAGTCCAGCACGCGAGTGCCGACAAAGGGCATGGTTTTGGGATCAGCCAGTGTCACGAATTCAACGAACTTGGCATTGCCCAGTGGCTCGACCCGCTTGATCAACTCGCTGAGCGAATAGCCAACCCAGGGAATCACCATGGACCAACCCTCAACACAGCGAAGGCGGTAAATTCGCTCTTCCTGGGCGCTCAGTTTGAGCAGATCCTCGAGCGTGTACCGGGCCGGCTTTCGGACCAGACCCTCGACTTCGACCGACCACGGGCTCGTTTGCAGACTCTGCGCGTTGGGCGCCGGGTCGGCTTTGTCGGTGCCAAACTCATAAAAGTTGTTGTAGCTACTGGCGTCCTTGTAGTCAGTCAATTTCTCCATCGTTACGGCACCTGCCAGGCTCGACCTGGCGCCGGGCAAGGCCGCCAATTTGCCAGGGCGAGCGACAGCACCTTGCGCCAGTGCCTCGCGCGACGCCCAGCTTGCCAGTGCTGCACCGGCGGCCCCAGCCGCCATCAGTTTGATCAGATCACGGCGCTCTTCGTAGACGCGTCTGGGGGTGATTTCGTTAGGACTCGGATGCGAGAAGCCGTTTCGGCTCGAATGGATGGACATGCTAACGCCCCCCGCTACAAAAGGAGTCGACGGACAGAGCTGATTCTTGATCGAATCGCTTACCCACTTTGGGAACAGGGGCGCCGAACGTACGTCCCGTGGCTAGCGCAGACCGGCGACGTAATCGGCGACTGCCCGGATTTCGCGGTCGTTCAATTTGGCTGCCACCTGCGTCATCTGCAGGCTGTTGCCGCGCACGCCATCGCGAAAGGCGGTAAGTTGCGCCACAGCGTATTCGGCGTGCTGACCACTCAAGCGCGGATACTGGGCCGGGATGCCCGCGCCATTCGGACTGTGGCAACCAGCACAGGCTGGAACCTGACGATCGGCAATGCCGCCGCGGTAAATGCGCTCACCCAGCAACACCAGCTCTTTATCCTTGGCAACCCCGGGAGTGGCTTTCTTTGCGCTGACCCAGTAAGCCACGTTTTTCATGTCAGCGTCCGACAGCGTTGACGCCATTCCGAGCATGATGGGGTTGGCGCGTTTGCCGGCTTTGAATTCCTGCAGTTGCTTGATCAAATACTGCGGATGCTGCTGCGCCAGCTTGGGATTGACGGGAATGAGCGAGTTGCCATCGGGAGCGTGACAGGCAGCGCAGACCGCCATGAAGCTGGCCTCACCCTTGGCCAGATCCGGCTTGTCCGCGCTGGCGGGCACAGCCGCTGCAGAGGCGGGCGCGGCTGCAGGCTTGGCCTCCTGCGCGAAGGCAGAGTGTGCGGGAACTGCCAATGAGGCAGCGATCAGGAGGTGGGCGAACAACTTCATAGGACAGGAGCGTTTCAGGTGAGCGGAACTGGCTGATTCTACAATGCTACGCGGGGATACCCCCCTTTACGCACAATGACCAACAACTCAATCCCATCGGCGGCCAGTCTTGCTTCAGGCTGGTTGCACACGGCCAGATTTCTCACCACGGCGCCGGAGTTGCATTTCCTGCCGGCCCTGGACGTTCCCGAATTTGCATTTGTTGGCCGCTCCAACGCCGGCAAGTCGACCTGTATCAATACCCTGACGCAGCAAAAGCAGCTGGCTTTCGCTTCCAAGAAGCCGGGGCGCACGCAGCACATCAATCTGTTCGCATTAGGCAAGCAGGGCGTCACCGATGCCGTGCTGACCGACTTGCCTGGCTATGGCTACGCAGCGGTGCCACGACAGGACAAGATTCGCTGGCAGCAGGTGATGGCCAACTACCTGGTCACACGGGAAAACCTGAAGGGCATTGTCCTGATGTGTGACCCACGCCACGGCCTGACCGAACTCGACGAAATCCTGCTCGACATCATCCGTCCCAGAGTGGTCGAAGGGTTGAAATTCCTGGTGATCCTGACCAAAGCCGACAAACTCACGCGCGTGGAGCAGAACAAGGCCTTGTCGATCATGAAGCTGCAAGCCGGTGGTGGAGAGGTACGACTGTTTTCGGCCACCAAACGCCAGGGAATTGACGAAGTTTCCATGCTTATGTGGCAATGGGCGCATCCGGAGCCCGCGCTGCCTGCTTCATGATCGAGAAGTTTTCGCTGGCACTGCCGCACGACATCACCCTGAGTTGCCGCGCCAGTGGTGACAGGGGTCGGCCGGTGCTGCTGTTCCTGCACGGCTTCCCGGAGGGCGCTTTTGTCTGGGACGACCAACTCGAATACTTTTCCCGGTCCGAGAACGGTGGCTACCGTTGTGTGGCGCCGAATCTGCGCGGCTTTGAGCGCTCCAGCGCGCCATCCGAGGTGAGTGCGTATCGACCCAAACTGCTGGTGCAGGATATCGCCGCCCTGATCGCGATCGAAGCCGAAACTCAAGGCGGCCAGCTCGCCGCCCTGGTGGCTCATGACTGGGGTGGCGCCGTGGCCTGGAATCTTGCCAATCAATTGCCACAGTTGATGATACGACTGGTGATCATTAACTCACCGCACCCCGGCATCTTTCTGCGGGAACTGAAGTCCAGTCCGGCGCAACAGGCGGCCAGCGCCTACATGAATTTTCTGATCCGGCCGGACGCTGAACAATTGCTGGTGCAGGACGATCATCGACGACTCTGGGAATTCCTGACCACGGGCAGGGCAGGACAGCAGTCGCCCGTCTGGCTTACGGACGAAATGAAGGCGCAGTACCGGGAAGTCTGGAGTTGCGGTTTGCGCGGTGGCTGCAACCTTTACCGGGTCTCGCCGCTACGCCCGGCGCGACCCGAAGATCGGGCTGCGGCCGCCATTGAACTGCCGCGCGACATGCTCACGATCAGTCTGCCAACCCTGGTGATCTGGGCCATGGACGATATTGCGCTACCACCCGCCCTGCTCGAAGGCCTGGCCGACTACATCGACGACCTGACCGTTCGCACCGTAGCGGATGCATCGCACTGGATCGTGCATGAGCGGCCGCAGCAAGTGACAGAGCTGATCGCTTCTTTCCTGCGCTGAGCGCATCACCAGCCTGATCTTTCGCACGGGGTTGTCATTGCGGGCCGCTGGTTTGTCATTGCGGGCCTGACCCGCAATCCAGTGGTGGCGTGGCACTGGATCCCGGATCAGAGCTTGCCCCGGGCTCGATCCGGGGTCCAGGATGACAAGACCAAAGGCCGGGGGACATTCGCGGAGTCATCCACCGCAGTGCCCTCGACCTACAGACCGGTACTATCTCAATCGTCAGTGCAGGCAAGCGCAGTGAGCCCCCGAACACTGGGCGCATTGCCCACATTCCAGCAGGCCTGGATCAACGCGTTGCTTCTCTCCAGACCCAGCACCTGATCGGTCAGGCCATGAAACTTGGCTTCCAGCATCTTGTCGGTCATCGGCTTTTGCAGCGAACCAATAGTGTGCTCGACAAACACATGCACGCGCCGGCCGTCGTGCAATAGCGCCGTCACGTCGGCGCTGGCTTCCTCGATGGAGTCGTCGACACTGGCGACGACCTTTCGGCGCAAGGCAATCATGTCAGGGCGATTCACGATGGCGTCGGAAAATTCTTCCTCGCCAGCACAGCCAAAAGTGAGTCCGGCGGCGCAGCCGTGATAGACACTGAACTTGGATTGCAGGCCATCCTGTGGCTCCTTCTTTCCCGTCAATTCCAGCACCAGCGAGTGCACCCGCAACTCGATGCTTTGTACGTCTTCTGGCTTCACGCCCTGTGCCCGCAGTTGGGCGCAAGCGTCAATGCTGGGATGAATCACGATGCCGCAGGCGAAAGGCTTGTAGCTGTTGAACGAAATCTCGAAGCGCTGGCCCAGTTCTTCGGTGATCTCGTTCCAGTCGTTCTTGGTGGAGACGGTCTGCATCATTCCGCGTGCAGCCTCCAGCGCCTTGGGGCTGGCTGTGAAGTCCTGACTGGCCAGCAGGGCTGACATCAGGCCGGCACGTGCCGCCGCACCCGGATGAAAAGGCTTGGTCATGGTGCCAAACTGCTCGCGCATGCCAACCGGCTGCGATGCAGCGATTCCCAGCGCCATGGCGGTCTTTTGAACGTCGAGCTTGAGCAGACGTGCGCAGGCGGCGGCAGCGCCGAGCGTGCCTGTGGAGCCGGTGATATGCCAGCCGCGGTCGTAGTGATCGGGGTACATGGCGTTGCCGACCCGGCACGACACGTCAATGCCCAGCACGAGTGCGTCGATCAACTCGCGTCCGCTGACCTCGTTGTGTTCCGCCAGAGCCAGCAAGGCGGAAGCGACGGGTCCGGCCGGATGAATGATGGTCTTGAGATGGGTGTCGTCAAAGTCAAAAGTGTGGGAGCTGATGCCATTGATCAGGGCGGCGCTCGCCATATCGACCTTTACAGATCGTCCGAGCACGCTGACTTGTGTCGCCGGCTGCAACAGGGCGACGGCGGCCAGCGCAGCCGTGGCCGCGTCGTGCCTCGCTGCACCAACAGCACAGCCAAGCCAGTTCATGAAAGTTCGATGCGCCTCGTGATCAACCACTGCACTCCAGCCGCCGGCAAGGTAGCCGGGATGGGTCGCGACAAAGCGAGCCAGCAGTTGCGTAACGGGCGGGGCGTTGAGGTCGGCGCTGACCTGGGTATTGCGAGCCATGGGTCTGTTCTTGAAAAATAAGGGGTGATTGTTGGAGCCGTCAGCTGTCGAGTTGAATCTTGCGATCCCTGGCCAGTTGCGTCCAGCGTTCGATATCGGCCTTGATGAAAGTGGCAAATTGTTCGGGTGACATCACTTGCGGCTCGATCGCCTCGACGGAGAGTTTTTCACGCAGTTCCGGTGAGCGCAGCACCGTTGCCAGTGTTTCGTTGAGTTGGCGCACGATGGGCGCTGGCATGCCGGCCGGTCCGACAACGCCATACCACTGCTGGGCATCAAGACCCTTGAAACCCGATTCGTCCAGGGTCGGCAAATCCTTGAACTGTGGATGGCGCTGCAACCCCGTCACCGCCAATGGGCGAACCCGGCCGCTGCGGATGTGCGGAATGGCGGCCGCCAGCCCCGGGAACATGGCTTGCGTCTGTCCCCCGATCAGATCAGTGAAAGCAGGAGCGATGCCGCGATACGGAATGTGCACCATGAAGGATTGGATCTGTTGTTTGAACAGTTCCATGGTCAGGTGGGTGAGCGAGCCCTGACCCGCTGAGCCGTAGCTGATGCGGCCCGGGTTTTTGCGCACGTATTCGATGAATTCCTTGACCGTTTTGACGGGCAGGGCGGCGTTGACAACCAGCACGTTGGGTGTCGCGCCTATCATGCCGATGGCACTGAAGTCTTTCACCGGGTCGTAGGGGACCTTGCGCGTGGCCGGGCTGGTGCCGTGCGTGGCCACGTAGCCCTGCATCAGCGTGTAACCGTCAGCGGCTGCACGGACGGTGGCTTGACAGGCGATGACGCCACCGCCGCCACCCTGGTTGTCGACGATGAAACTCTGTTTGAGCTGTTGACCCCAGCGCTCGGTCACGGTGCGTCCGACCATGTCACTGCCGCCGCCGGCTGCCACTGGCACGATGTAGCGAATCGGTTTGCTCGGGTAAGCCGTCTGCGACTGCGCCAAGCCAGGTGCCAGGACCAGAGCGGGTGCTGCCTGCAGCAGGGTGCGTCGTTTCATGAGTAGGGTCCCGGTTGATTTTTTACAGCAAAGACTCGCTGCGCATCTGGTCCGCGATGGACTCGCGTTGCCGAATGAGATGAGATTGACTGCCATGCACCAGTACTTCGGGTGCACGACCACGGGAGTTGTAGTTGCTGGCCATGCTCATGCAATAGGCGCCGGCTGACAGTACGGCTAGCAGATCGCCGGCCTGCACTGCCAGCGCCCGGTCATGGCCGATCCAGTCGCCACTTTCGCAGATCGGACCCACCACCTCCCAGTTGGTCTCGGCCTGATCGCTAGCCTGTAGCGGCACGATCTGGTGGTACGCCTGGTACATGGCCGGCCGCGGCAAGTCGTTCATCGCAGCATCGACGATGCAGAAGTTCTTCTGCGCTCCGGGCTTGAGGTACAACACCTCGGTCAGACAGACGCCCGCATTGCCAACCAGTGAGCGGCCCGGCTCGATCATCAACTGGCGCTGACCGAATCCACGTGCATCCAGCAGCGCCAGAAGTTTCTGCCAGAGTTGTTCGGCAGCCGGTGGCGTGTCGCCTTGGTAGTTGATGCCCAGTCCACCACCAAAATCGATGTGGGCAATGGCAATGCCGGCAGCTTCGATCGCCTCGACCAGATCGAGCATGCGCTCCACTGCGTCGAGATAAGGCCCTTCCTGTGTGATCTGGGAGCCGATATGACAATCAATGCCCACCACCCGTATGCCGGGTAATTTGGCGGCGCGCTGGTAAGTTGGCACGACACGCTCGTGAGCCACACCAAATTTGCTGTCTTTCAGGCCGGTCGAGATGTAGGGATGGGTCTTGGGATCGACGTTGGGGTTGACACGAATGCTCACGGGTGCCCGCAAACCCATGGACACGGCAACCTCGCTCAGCACTTCAAGTTCGGCCTCGCTTTCGACGTTGAAGCAGGCAATGCCGAGGTTTAGCGCCCGCTTCATTTCCGCCCTGGTTTTCCCGACGCCAGAAAAAATGATCTTGCCGGCTTGGCCGCCAGCGGCCAGTACGCGATCCATTTCGCCACCCGAGACAATGTCAAATCCGCAACCGGCCTGTGCAAAGACCTGAATCACGCCCAGCGCCGGGTTGGCCTTCATGGCGTAACAGATCTGCACCTTGCGCCCGGCAAAGCCGCGTTGATAGGCGCCCAGGGCCGACAGCATGGCGGCCTTCGAGTAGACAAAAAGTGGTGTGCCGTACTGCTTTGCCAGATCTCTCAAACGGACATCTTCCAAAAACAGCTCATTGCCACGGTAGGCAAGATCGGGTTGACCGGGCAGGTCTTGGGTCATCATGGCGGTGAGGGGGCGGGAACAGGGTTGAGTGACCCGGAAGCGACGCCGTCAGGCGGCGCTGGACGTTTGGCGGGAGCGGGTTCGGTTGGCAGATAGAGCGGACCCTGCTGGCCACAGGCCGACAGGGTTGCCACACCGAGGCCAAGGACAAGCGTACTGACTAGAATTTGACGGTAACGCAACATGGTGAAATTGTAATGACCGACTCTGAATTCCTGGACCTGGCTGAAAATCTTCTGCGTTCTGTGGAGGCCAGCTGCGACCGGATCAATGATCAGAACCTGGCCGACATTGACAATCAACGTGTCGGCGCCATGGTCACCTTGGTCTTTTCAAACGGCAGCCAGATTGTGATCAATCTGCAAAAGCCGCTGCACGAGGTCTGGCTGGCTGCCAAGTCGGGTGGTTACCACTTCAAGTTTGATGGCCGGCAGTGGAGCGACAGCAAGGGGCGGGGCGAGTTCTTTGCCAGTCTCTCAAGCTTTGCCAGCGAGCAGGCCGCTTGTCCGCTCAGTTTTTGAAAAGATCCAGGATTCTTTTCTTTTCGTCGGCGGGCGGTAGTGTGAGCACTCCTGATGTGACTCCTGATTTGTCATGGAGTCCCAGGCTGTTGATGCCGGCGCCTTTCACGAATTCATCATAAAACCACTCGCCACCTGAATGGATCACGCCTTCGGGTGCGTCTGGTTCCATGACGGGAACATCTCTCAAGGCGTGTTCCATGAACCTGATCCATACCGGCAGGCTCAAGCCGCCGCCGGTTTCACGGTCGCCGAGCTTGCGCGGTGTGTCGTAGCCAATCCAGGTAACCGCCGTCAGCGTAGGCTGAAAACCGGCAAACCAGGCGTCCATCGAGTCGTTGGTGGTGCCGGTTTTTCCGTACAGATCGGGTCTTTTCAGGGTCGCCTGAGCGCTGGCCGCGGTACCGGAACGGGTGACGGTCTGCAGCAGGCTCTCCATCATGAAGGCGTTGCGCGCATCAATGACCCGCAAGGACTCATCCAGCACCGGCACTTTGGTTTCCAGAAAGAGTTTGCCCTTTTGCTCGGTGACCTTGGCAATCAGCCACGGGTTGATGCGGTAGCCACCATTGGCGAATACCGAGTAGGCCGAGGCCATCTGCATCGGCGTTACGGAGCCTGCGCCCAGTGCCATGGTCAGGTAAGCCGGATGTTTGTCCTCATCGAAGCCAAAGCGCGTAATCCATTCTTGTGCGTTTTGCGGACCCACCGCTTGCAGGATGCGGATCGAGATCATGTTCTTGGACTTGGCCAGCCCTTGGCGCAAGGTCATGGGGCCTTCAAACTTTCCGTCGTAGTTCTTCGGTTCCCAGGGCTGCCCGCCGGTCACGCCAGCGTCGAAAAAAAGCGGCGCATCGTTGATCACAGTGGCTGGTGTAAAGCCCTTCTCCAGCGCCGCGGAATAGATGAAGGGCTTGAAGCTCGAACCGGGTTGGCGCCAGGCCTGAGTCACATGGTTGAACTTGTTTTTTTCAAAATCAAAGCCACCCACCAGCGCCTTGATGGAGCCGTCGCGCGGATCCAGCGCCACGAAGGCACCCTCGACTTCGGGTAGCTGAGTTATTTCCCAGGTGTTCTTGGGCGTCTTGCTGACGCGAATCACGGCGCCTCGCCGGATCCTGATGTTGGGTGCGGCCTTGTCGGATAAACCGGACTGCGCCGGCTTCAGGCCGTCGCCGACGATGTCCACCGACTCGCCGTTTTGCCGGACAGCCTTGATGTGCCGGCTGTCCGCTTCAAGCACCATCGCGGCCAGGACGTCTCCGTTGTCTGGATGGTCGTCCAGCGCGTCGTCGATCGCGTCCTCAAGCTCCTTTTGATCGGTTGGCAGGAACACAAACTTTTCAGGCCCACGGTAAACCTGACGGCGCTCAAAGTCCATCAGGCCGCGTCGCAAGGCTTTGTAGGCCACTTCCTGATCGATTGCGCGTACGGTGGTGTAAACGTTCAAGCCACGGGTGTAGGTCTCGTCGCCATACTGGGCAAACATCAGCTGGCGGACGGTCTCGGCGACGTACTCGGCGTGTACCTTCGAATTGTCTGAACTTGATCTAACCTTCAATTCTTCCTTCTTTGCAGCATCAGCCTGCCCGGCCGTGATGAAGCCGTTTTCCAGCATGCGCTCGATGATGTAAAGCTGGCGTGAGCGTGCGCGCTTGGGGTTGCTGATCGGGTTGTAGGCTGAGGGGGCTTTGGGCAGCCCGGCCAGCATGGCGGCCTCTGCCACCGAGAGCTCTTTGAGTGGCTTGTCAAAATACGCTTCTGCGGCGGCGGCAAAGCCATAGGCCCGGTTGCCCAGAAATATCTGGTTCATGTAGATTTCAAGAATCTGGTCCTTCGTCAAGAGATGTTCGAGCTTGAAGGTCAGCAAGATCTCATAGATCTTTCGCGTATAGGTCTTTTCTGAAGACAGATAGACATTGCGCGCTACCTGCATGGTGATGGTGGATGCACCCTGGCTCTTGAAATGACCCAGGTTGGCCAGTCCGGCGCGCAACATGCCACGGTAATCGACGCCGCCATGTTCGTAGAACCGGGCGTCTTCAATCGCCAGGACGGCGTCCGTCATGACTTTCGGTATCTCCTTGATGGGCGTGAGGTGACGGCGTTCTTCGCCAAACTCGCCGATCAGAACACCCTCGGCTGAAAAGACGCGCAGCGGCAATTTGGGGCGGTAATCGGCCAGGTCGGAAATGTCGGGCAGATTCGGGAATGCCACTGCCAGCGCAACAGCAATCAGGATCAGCAGGGACAACCCGGCAGCCAGCAGTACGCCGCCACTCCACAAAGCGATACGCAATGGCCAGCTCTTCTTGCTTGAGTGGGCCGCATCGGGAGCGAGACTGACCTCACCGGGTGGTGGTTTGGAAGGCATAAGAACTTAGTAATGGCCCTTTGTTACGGCAACGATGATGTTATTGCAGTTTGGCGCGGTAGTATCCGATATTCTTGCGTGCGCGTTTGCACGCGCAGTCTGGCCTCCCTAAGCCTGTAACATTCAGACACGGAACGTCTACTTTTGGCAACGCCCAAAACTTCAGAAAAATGAAATAGTTTTTGCCTGACAATGCGCTTGCTGCTAGCATTGAAGTGAATTCTTAAGTTTCGCCAGTCTGGGACTGGCTTGTTTCAGGGGATAGTATTGATCTCGTTGGGGTCCTTGTTTAGCCGTCAACCCGCACCCATGCTTGGTCTGGACATCAGTTCTTCCAGTGTCAAACTGGTTGAGTTGGGGCAGGATAAGTCCGGCAATCTGGTGCTCGAACGATGTGCCATCGAGCCACTGGAGCGCGGCTGGATCACCGATGGCAATATTGAAAAATTTGACGAGGTGGCCGAGGCAGTGCGTCGCTTGGTCAAGAAAAGCGGCACCAAGACCAAAAATGTGGCGATGGCTCTGCCTCCTTCGGCGGTGATCACCAAGAAGATTGTTCTTCCCGGCGGGATGTCGGACCAAGAACTCGAAATACAGGTGGAGATCGAGGCCAATCAATATATTCCGTTTCCCTTGGACGAAGTCAGTCTTGATTTCTGCGTTGTGGGCCCCAGCCCTACTTCCGCTGGCGATATTGAGGTACTGATTGCGGCGTCGCGCAAGGAGAAGGTTCAGGACATCCAGGGGCTGGCTGAAGCTGCCGGTTTGAAGCCGGTCATTGTGGACGTCGAATCCTATGCCTCAAGGCTGGCCACCAACCGCCTGATCGAAAATTTCCCGAATAAGGGCGTTGGTAGCATTGTGGCCCTGTTTGAGGTCGGTGCCCTGACCACCAGCATGCAGGTCATTCGCAACGATGAGGTCCTCTACGACCGGGATCAGGCTTTTGGAGGCGCTCAGCTGACGCAACTGATTGTGCGTCAGTACGGGTTTTCTCTGGAGGAGGCAGAAACCAAGAAGCGCAACGGTGAACTGCCGGAGGATTACGAGGCCAGTGTGTTGCGTCCGTTTGTGGAAAGCATGGTGCATGAAATCGGTCGCGCCCTGCAGTTCTTCTTTACCAGCACGCCCCACAACAAGGTTGACTGTGTGATGCTGGCGGGTGGTTCGGCTGCACTGCCGGGCTTGACTGCAGCAGTGACGGAACATACGTCTTTTGCCTGCACGCTGGTCAATCCATTTGAAGGCATGGAAATAGGCGGCGACGTACGTCTGAAGAAGATGACGCGGGAGGCGCCGTCTTACCTGACATCCTGCGGTTTGGCCTTGCGGAGGTTCCTGCAGTGATCCTTATCAATCTGCTCCCGCACCGTGAAGTGGCGCGCAAGCGGCGCCAGGATATTTTCAACGTCAGTTTGGGAATCTCGGCGCTGCTGGGGGGCTTGCTCGCTGGCATGATTTTTCTCTGGTATCAGGCACAAATTTCAGGACAGCAATCGAAGAATCAGGTGTTACAGGCCGAGATCAAGCGCTTTGATGCACAGATCAAGGATATCGCTGGTCTCGAGACCGAGATAGCAGCACTGCGGGCGCGCCAGCAGGCTGTGGAGGATCTGCAGGCAGATCGAAACTTGCCGGTCCATCTGCTGACCGAATTGGTCAAGCAATTGCCGGATGGTGTTTATGTAGCCAACATGCGACAGGACAGTCAGAACGTCACTTTGCAAGGTGTTGCGCAGTCGAATGAGCGCGTGTCTGAACTGCTGCGCAATCTTGGCAACAATACACCCTGGTTTTCCAAGCCGGAGCTGGTCGAAATTGTGGCCGGAGCCGTCGCCTTGACGCCACGCGATCAAAGGCGAGTTGCCAATTTCACGATTCGTGTCCGATTAACCCGCGCTGGCGAGGCGGAAAAATTGCGCGCAGGCTCCAGTGCCACGACGCCGCAACCGGCCGCTTCAGCTGTGGTCAAGAAATAGAAGCCCAAGCCTATGGCCGTCAAGTTTTCATTGAAATCGGACCTCCCGCTGTTGTGGGAGAAACTGTCGTCACAGTTTCAGGAACTCGATCCCAAAGATCCGTCCAATTGGCCAGCGTTTCCGCGCTATGCCCTGTTCGCGGGTGTGGCCGTCCTGTTTGTCGTCGTGCTCTGGTTTCTCTGGCTGAACTCTTCACAAACCGAGTTGGAAGTCGAGCAGTCCCGGGAAACCAAGTTGCGCGAAGAATACAAGATAAAACTCGGCAAGGCGATCAACCTTGAAGCACTGAAGAAGCAGCGAGAACAGGTGCAGCAGTACGTTACGCAACTGGAGAAGCAGTTGCCGAGCAAGGCCGAGATGGATGCGCTGCTCTCCGACATTAACCAGGCTGGCCTGGGGCGCAGTTTGCAGTTCGATTTGTTTCGTCCTGGACAGGTCGCGGTCAAGGATTACTACGCCGAGCTACCGATTGCCCTGCGTGTTACCGGGCGCTACCACGACATTGGCGCTTTCGCGTCGGATGTTGCGAATCTCTCACGGATTGTCACGCTCAATAATCTGACCATTGTGCCTGGCAAAGACGGGTCCTTGACGATGGATGCGACAGCCAAAACTTTCCGGTATCTCGATGCCGACGAGGTTGCCATGCAGCGCAAGGCGGCGGCGCCCAAGGGAGTCGCCAAGTGAAGCCGATGCGCCAGTTTGCCATGACGGTAGCGGTGCTGGTGCTCGCCGGCTGCGGTGCATCCAGTGAGAGTGAATTGCGTCAGTGGATGACTGAGCAGAAGAGCCAGACGCGACCCCGTATCGCGCCAATTTCGGAGCCCAAGCAGTTCATACCTGAGAGCTATGGGCAGGTCGCGACCATAGAGCCTTTCAGCAATCAGAAACTGACGCAGGCGCTCAAGCGTGACTCTACACAGGCGGCCGCCAATGGCGCGCTGATCGCGCCTGAGTTGGCACGGCGCCGCGAGGCCTTGGAGGCGTTTCCGCTGGATGCGATGAGTTTGGTTGGAAGCATGACGCAGTCGGGTCAGCCGGTCGCCCTGGTGAAAGTGGAAAATTTGTTGTATCAGGTACGGCTTGGCAATTATCTCGGGCAAAACTATGGGCGTGTGGGCAAGATCGCCGAGACCGAGCTCACCTTGCGCGAAATTGTGCAGGACGCCACGGGTGAATGGATTGAACGCACTGCTACCTTGCAGTTGCAAGAGAGGTCAAAATGAACTGTCAGAGCTATGGGTTGGGCAAGCGAATGTGGCGTAGCGCCGGCTTGGCCGCAAGCATTATGTTGATGGCGTTGATGGCGCATGCACAAGGTGCTATTGAGGCGGTATCGGCATCCATTCAGGGTGGTGCCGAAGTCGTGCGTATTGATTTGACGCAGCAATTGGGGGTCATTCCTACCGGGTTTTCGATTCAATCGCCGGCCCGGATCGCGCTTGATTTTCCGGGGGTTTCCAATGCCTTGGGTCGATCAACGGTCGATGTGAATCAGGGAAATTTGAAATCGGTCAACGTGGTGCAATCCGGTGACCGCACACGCGTGGTGCTGAATCTGAAACAGATCACGCCATACAAGGCACAGCTACAAGGCAAATCGCTGCTCGTGGTACTGGAGTCGGTTGTGGCTGCAGCACCCGCTGTCATTCTGACCCCGGTCTTTGCGGAAAACCGCAGTCGCGATACCTTGCCATTGAAAGATCTGGACTTCCGTCGTGGCGACGAGGGTTCAGGTCGGGTTGTGGTGGACTTGCCCAACAACCAGGTGGGTGTTGATATCAGGCAGCAGGGTGAAACTCTGGTTGTCGAGTTCATGAAGTCAAGTTTGCCCGAAGGTTTGCGCCGGCGCCTGGATGTGACTGATTTTGGCACCCCAGTGCAAACGATCACGACCGCCCAGAGCGGGGACCGCGTGCGCATGGTGATCGAGCCCAAGGGGCTGTGGGTGCACAGCGCCTATCAAAGTGATCAACAGTTCGTGGTGGAAGTCAAACCACTGAAGATTGACCCGTCAAAATTGACGCAGGGTCCCGGCTACAACGGACAAAAATTGTCACTCAATTTCCAGAATATCGAGGTTCGTTCCCTGCTGCAGGTGATCGCTGATTTCACCAATTTCAACATCATCACTTCAGACTCGGTGACCGGTGCCGTCACCCTGCGTTTGCAGGATGTGCCATGGGATCAGGCTCTGGACATTATTTTGCAGGCCAAGGGGCTGGGCATGCGCAAGACCGCCAATGTCATCTGGATTGCTCCGAAAGATGAGATTATTGCCAAGGAGAAACTCGAACTCGAATCCAAAGCGGCGGTGCTGAATCTGGAGCCGGTGCGCACGCAGTCGTTCCAGATGAACTATGCCAAGGCCGAGGATATTGCCAAGCAGTTGACCGGCGCTGGTGGCGGTGAAAAAAGCGCAGGGCGAACGCTCAGCGCGCGCGGTAGCGCGACGGCTGATCCGCGCACCAATCAATTGTTTGTAACCGATGTGCCGTCGCGGTTGGAGCAGGTGCTGCAATTGCTGCAAAAGCTTGATGTCGCGGTGCGCCAGGTGATGATTGAGGTTCGCATCGTTACGGCCGATGAGGCCTTTGGCAAGTCCTTGGGCGTCAAGTTCGGTGCCACAGACCAGCGCGCCAACAAGGGCGGCGATGGCGGCTATGCACTGTCAGACGGTGGCAACAACCGGATTGCGTTTGGGACAAGTTACCAGGATGCGGTAGCCAGCAGTGGCGGTGGTGGAACCGTCAATACCACGGGTAGCTTTGTTACCTTGCCAGCGACCGCGCCCAGCGCGGCAAATTTAGGGCTCAACCCGGTGCCGAGTTTTGCACTGTCCATCTTCAGCAACCTTGCGAATCGCTTTCTGAACCTGGAGATTTCTGCTTTGGAAGCCGATAACAAGGGCAAGATTGTTTCCAGTCCAAGAGTGGTGACTTCGGACGGAAAGAAGGCATTCATCAAGCAGGGACAGCAAGTCCCCTATCAATCCTGTACCTCGGCGGCAGGTGGAACCCAGACCTGCACGACGGCCTTCAAGGACGCCGCGCTCAGACTGGAGGTCACACCGCAAATTACGCCCGAGGGGTCCATCATCATGGACCTGGACGTCAACAAGGATGCCATCAACACTTCATTTACTTCCAATGCCGGACCGGTGCTGGAGGTGAAGAATGTAACGACTCAGGTACTCGTGGAGAACGGCGGTACGGTCCTGATCGGTGGTGTGTTCGAACTTGAGGATTCAAGCAATCAGACCGGCGTGCCCGTGCTGGCCGATGTGCCTTGGCTGGGCAACTTGTTCAAGTCAAAACTTCGCAACAGTTCGAAACGGGAACTTCTGGTCTTTGTGACGCCCAGGATTATTTCGGACAAGAACGGCACTCGCTGATCTGACAGCAATCGCAGGAAACCGGTTATGAATCTACTGAAATACAGTTGTGCTTTATTGATCCTGGGCGTGCTGGCAGCATGCGGTGGTGGCGGTGGTAATCCAGGGACTTCGAGTGGCGGCACGGTTACATGCGTGGCACCAAAAGTTCTGCAAAATGGTGTGTGCGTTACGGCCACGGTCACGGTCACGCCGGTCGAAACCCTGTTGGTCGCGCAGCTCAAAGACATGATCTCGGGTGCCGTTGTCGCATCGATCGGCGCCGCGAGCGGAACCGAGATCGTCGGCTTGTTGACGACGAAAGACGGCAAGCCGGCACCGAATCAACTTGTATCGCTGGATACGGGAACGGGTTCGAGTTTGCTTCTCTTTCCCAATGGAACCAGCGCGACCACCGATGTCAACGGGATTGCCAGGATAAGGGTCGGTCGGGCAAATTTGTTTGAATTTGGCACGACGGCACTGTCTCTGACATTCAAATCTACTGACACGTATGCACAAGCATCGTCCTCGGTTTTGCAAATCCGGGTTGATCCGCCGCTATTGCAGCTGGAACTGCGCGACGCGGCAAATTCAGTTACCAATACCATCGGATCTTCCGGGCTGACGACGTTGAAGGCTATTCTGAAGTTTTCGGACGGCACACCGGTATCGCAAAAGCGGATTGACATCACGGCCGATCTGACCAAGATTACGTTCCCGGAAGGAAGTTCCCAACTGACCGACTCATTGGGCGTTGCGACCATCAAGGTGACGAGGGCATCAGCAACCGTTGGTGGCGCCGGAACACTGGCGGGCGCCGCTTCGATTTCGGGATCGAATGCAGCGGGTGCCTCGGTCACGACGGTTGTGACTGGTGGGGTTGACTTTTCGGTGGGTGCTGTGGTCGGCGCGGCCACCCTGACGCTCGACACCTTTGATGTCGGCGCTGCCAGCCTGGCCGCCTACGGTACCCGTCAAATCTCGGTGCGCGCCATGCTGGGAACCAGTGTGGCACCCTCGGTACAAGTGAGCTTTTCTTCCAGCTGTGGCCAGCTATCGCCCGCAACCGCGCCGACGAACACCAGCGGCATAGCGACCGCCAGCTTCACGGCAACCGATATTGCGGGAACGACGGTCAGCACTCTTGGTTGTGGCGGCAAGACGGTTGATATTTCGGTGAGTGCTGTCGGTGCCAGTACAGTGAGCAAATCGGTCAGCGTGCTCGCGGCCCCGGCGACCAATTTGAGCTTTGTTGTCCCGACGGATGCGAGCAAGTCGCGGATTTACCTGGCCAATTCCGGTGGGGCGACGCAGGCAATGGTCCAGTTCCTGCTGTCGAATGCGCGCGGGGAAGCATTACCCGGGCAGGATGTGCTGGTGGCTCTCAAAACATTGAATGGGGGTGCTCCCAAGGCCACGTTCGGTACGGTCGGTAATGTGGCCCCGGTAACCCTGACGACCGATTCCCTGGGCAAGGTTTCCGTGCCAGTGTTCTCTGGCACCGTGCCAACCAATGTCCTGGTCAACGCGGCCCTGGTGTCGAACCTGTCGATTCAAACGGATTCGTCGGTTGTCGTGATTGCCTCAGGGCGCCCAGTGCAGTCACGGGTGAGTCTGGTGCCGGCCAAGCACGCCATTCGCGGTTTCAATTTTGATGGTGCAACGACCACCGTGACGATGTCGCTGGCGGACCGGCAGGGCAATCCCGTGCCGGACGGGACCGCGGTTAACTTTGTTACCAAGGCTGGCGTCATGATTCCACCAACCTGCGTCACTGGTGCTGTGCCAGGCGACTCCCAGTGCACTGTGACCATTCGTACACAGAATCCCCGCCCGTTTGCGGCAGATGGCACTAAGAACGGATATGTCTCGATCCTGGCCTACACCGCCGGCGAAGAGGATTTCACCGATACAAATTTCAGCAATACCTACGACGCTGGGGATTCTTTCAGCCTGAGCGGCAATGACCTCGGTACTGCCTACCGAGACGATCTCGCAACCAAGAATGTGCCACCAGGGACGTTCAAACTGAATGCTGATGGGACAGAATCTCTGATTAAAAGTTGGGATGGAACCATGTATGTGCACCAGCCAGGTGAGTTTGCCATTCCGCGTGCGGCCGAAGCGGGAGGAACCACTCCCTTGCCGAATCAGGGTGATGGTGTGTGGGGCGCTGCCGACGTGCGCGGACAAGTGGTAATTGTTTTCTCCACAGATGACCTGCTCATCAACGCTCCTGTGTGGACGCATGGGGTCGATGGACAGTGGAACGGTGGGGATGTGGCAACGGGTCTGACCGTAGTCATTCAAGATTTGAACGGAAGAAGTGTTCCGACCGGCAGCAGTATTTCAGTGGCGGTGTCGGACAACACACCCAAGCTGCCAACGGACGGCGCCGCCTTTCCGATCTACGGCACTTGTTCCCTGGTCAGCCAGTCACACTCGGCAGTGCCCGACTCGCTCGAACCGCTGACGCTCACCTTGAGCCTGAAACAATGCGCCACTGGAGATCAGGTCGCCATTACCGTAGCCACCCCTGCCGGGTCGAAAACCTATGCCTTTTCGACACCCTGAGCGTGCATGAGATGGATGTTTGACCATTGATCTCTCTCATTGGCCTGCCCGGCTCCGGCAAATCAACCGTCGGACGCCAACTTGCCAGGCGACTGCAACTCCCCTTCTCTGACTCCGATCATGTGATCGAGCAGCAGTTGGGCTGTTCCATACGTGAGTACTTTGAGCTTGAAGGGGAAGAGCGGTTTCGCGATGTCGAGGAGTCGGTGATTGACGAGCTGACACAAGCTGGATCAGGTGTGCTGTCAACCGGTGGAGGCGTCATACTGCGACCGGCCAATCGTCTGCGCTTGCGCCAACACGGTCAGGTGGTCTACCTCAACTCTTCGCCCGATGAGTTGTTCAGGCGCTTGCGCCACGACGTGAATCGGCCTTTGCTGCAGGTCGCTGATCCCCTGAATCGTTTGCGTGATCTGCACACGTCGCGTGATCCCCTGTACCGGGAGACCGCGCACTTTGTCGTTGAGACCGGGCGCCCGTCGGTAGCGACCCTGGTCAGCATGATTGTGATGCAACTTGAATTGGCGGGCGTGCTGCCTCTAAACTCGCAGCTATGAACAGCCAGACAGTTCCCATTGAATTGCAGGAGCGTAGCTACGGCATTGCAGTCGGCAGTGCGCTTTTTGACGATCCGTGCAGTTACGCAGCCCTGCCTGCGGCCAGTCATGTCCTGATCGTTACCAACAGCACGGTCGCGCCGCTGTATGCGAAACGGCTGGAGCAGGCATTGCGCGGGAAATATGCCGCCGTTCACACGGTGGTTCTGCCGGATGGGGAAGAATACAAAACTTGGCAGACCTTGAACCTGGTCTTTGACGCGCTGCTGCAGAACGGTTGTGACCGCAAGACCATCGTCTTCGCACTGGGTGGTGGTGTGGTTGGCGATATGGCGGGCTTTGCCGCAGCCAGTTACATGCGGGGAGTGCCCTTTGTTCAGGTTCCGACAACCTTGCTGGCGCAGGTTGATTCCTCGGTCGGCGGCAAGACCGGCATCAATCATCCGATGGGCAAGAACATGATCGGGGCGTTTTACCAGCCGCTCAAGGTGGTGTGTGATCTCGATACGCTCAAGACTTTGCCCTTGCGTGAACTGAGTGCCGGACTGGCTGAGGTAATCAAATACGGACCGATTGCTGATCTGGACTTCCTGCAGTGGATCGAAGAGAACATCGACGCCTTGCTGGCGCGTGAACCGCTTGCCTTGGCCTATGCGGTACGGCGCTGCTGTGAGATCAAGGCTTGGGTCGTGGCGCAGGATGAGCGTGAGAGCGGTCTGCGCGCCATCCTGAATTTTGGTCATACCTTCGGTCACGCGATCGAGGCGGGTCTGGGGTACGGTGAGTGGTTGCATGGCGAAGCGGTTGGCTGCGGCATGGTGATGGCCATGGGTTTGTCGCACCGACTCGGACTGGTGGATGCGTCCGATGTTCAACGTGTGACAGCACTGATTGAAAAGGCGGGACTGCCGGTGCTGGGCCCATGTCTGTCAACAACAGACAACGCGGGGCGCTACCTTGAATTGATGCAGATTGACAAAAAGGCGCAAGACGGCGAGGTCAGGTTCGTCCTGATTGACGGAGCTGCCCGGGCCTTCGTGCGGGGCGCACCTGAGGCACTGGTTCGCGAAGTAATTGATGCTTGCTGCCTACGCCAGTGATCCGATCGCGTCGCGTGGCCGCCGCTTTGTACAGACGCCAGCGCCCGGTCGCAGCGAGTACCAGCGCGACCGGGACCGCATTGTGCATTGCTCGGCGTTTCGGCGCTTGGTGTACAAGACCCAGGTTTTTCTGAACCACGAAGGCGACCTTTTTCGTACGCGCCTGACTCATTCACTGGAAGTGGCGCAGCTGGGACGCTCCATGGCACGTTCGCTCGGCCTGAACGAGGACCTGGTCGAGGCGATCGCGTTGGCGCACGACCTCGGACACACACCCTTTGGGCACGCCGGGCAGGATGCCTTGAATGAATGCATGGCACCATTCGGCGGCTTTGAGCACAACATGCAAAGCTTGCGTGTGGTTGATCAACTCGAAGAGCGCTATCCCCAGTTTGACGGCTTGAACCTGACCTTTGAGACACGCGAGGGCATTCTGAAACATTGCTCACGCCTTCATGCCGAGGAACTGGAGGTTGGGGAGCCGGGCGGTGTCGGCCAGCGTTTCTTGCAGGGTGGTCAGCCCAGCCTGGAAGCACAGCTGTGCAACCTGGCAGATGAAATTGCCTACAACGCCCACGATATTGACGATGGTGTGCGGTCCGGCCTGATTACGCTGGAGCAGTTGCAGCAGGTGGCCCTGTTTGATGATTTCAGACGGCAGGCGTTGACCGAGTTTCCCCACTTGCAGGAAGCATCGGCTGGCCGGCGGCTGCTCTACGACAGTATTCGCCGCATGCTCAGCGCGCAGGTTGACGATGTTATTGGGGCGACCCGTGCTGCGTTGCAGAAGGCGATACCGGACAGCGTCAATGAGGTCCGCCAGATGCCGCCCTTGGTGCAGTTTGGCGAAGACATGAAGGTCAGGGCACAGGGCTTGAAACATTTTTTGTTGCATCAACTCTATCGCCATCCGAGAGTCATGCACACCACAGGCGAGGCGCGCCGGATGCTGCATTCGCTGTTTGAAGCCTACCGCGCCCATCCCGAGGAGATGCAGCCGCGCTTTGTGGCACGTCTGGAAGCATTGCACGAGGCATCCGACGATTCAAGGGGTGCCGCCCGAGTCATTGCGGACTATATCGCCGGTATGACGGATCGGTTTGCCACACGCGAGCATGAGCGCCTGATGAAACTCGATCTGTTGGTGGAACTATCCATTTCTGTGGCTGAAGCACCGTGACAAGAAAATCACACACCGTCAAAGACACGGTAGGGTTGGCCGCAGCAGGCGTGACGCCGGAAATCAGGGCCGGTCAATCGATCGAGTTGCTCAAGGAACTGCACATTCTGACCCGCGAGGGAAAACTCAATCAGGACACAAGGCGCAAGCTCAAACAGGTCTACCATCTGTATCAGTTCATCGAGAAGCTGCTGCTCGAGCTGCCGGATCACGAGGCAGGCATCACGCTGGCCGATCATGGGGCTGGCAAATCGTATCTGGGTTTCATTATTTACGATCTCTTTTTCAAGCAACGTGAAACCGGTCACATCTACGGTGTCGAGACCCGATCGGAATTGGTTGAAAAATCGCGAGCTTTGGCGCTCAGACTTGGTTTTGAGCGGATGTCGTTCCTGAATTTGAGCGTTGCCGAGGCAAGCGCATCGAATCAACTGCCGCCGCGGATCGATATCGTGACCGCGCTGCATGCCTGCGATACCGCCACCGACGATGCGATTGCGTTCGGCCTGCAAAAGCAGGCACGCTTCATGGTACTGGTACCCTGCTGTCAGGCCGAACTGGCGCGCTGTTTGAATCAAGACAAAGCCTTGTCCCTGTCACGCACAACCCTGGCCGAACTGTGGCGTCATCCCTTGCACGCGCGCGAGTTTGGCAGTCAGCTGACAAATGTGCTGCGTTGCCTGTACCTAGAAGCCTCGGGTTACCAGGTCAGCGTCACTGAGCTGGTCGGATGGGAGCACAGCATGAAAAACGAACTCATCATTGCGCGCTTTACTGGCCACAAAAAGCACAGTTCAGCACAACGCCTGGGTGTGCTGCTGGAGCAGTTCGGACTGACCCAACTCTTGACAACCCGATATGTTCAATAATTGGGGTCAGACTCCAATTATTCATCATGGCCCGACTTCCCCGCCTGACGCTGCCCGGCTTTCCGCATCACGTGATCCAGCGTGGGAATAATCGACAGGCAATTTTTCACACTACGCAGGACTACCAGACACTGATCGGTCTGCTGGACGAGAACGCACTCAAGTTTGCGGTGGAGATTCATGCCTACGTGCTGATGAGCAATCACTTTCACTTGCTGGTCACGCCACAGACAGAAGATGGCGTGCCGCATTTGATGCAGGCCGTTGGCAGAAGCTATGTGCGCTATTTCAATGGTACGCAACAGCGCAGTGGCACTTTGTGGGAAGGCCGCTACAAGTCAACTTTGATCCAGACCGATCGCTATTTGCTTGCCTGCATGGCCTATATCGACCTTAATCCGGTGCGCGCGGGACTGGTTGCTCAGGCGCGTGATTACCCATGGTCGAGTTTCGGGCACTACACCGGGCAGCGTGCCGAAAAGTTCATCGCAACACATCCCTTGGTGTGGGAACTGGGCAACACACCTTTTGCACGCGAAGCGGCGTACGCCGAATTGGTGCAGTCGGGAGTCGGTCCGGCGCAACAGCTTGCCTTGACTGATTCGGTCCTGCGAGGCTGGGCCCTGGGCGAGCCCGATTTTGTTGCTGATTTGCAGAGGCGAACCAGGCGTCGAGTTAGCAAGGGAAAGGCAGGTCGACCTGTTGCGGTCGCGAAAGCGCCCTAGAGCCCCCCGAATCCGATTTGCAGTTCAGTGCGGGCATTTGATTTAATATGTCCCCAATTATTTGTTGAAAGATTGGTTAGAGAGATAATTGGAATCTGACCCCAATTATTTTTCTTGGCACTTTTGTTGCATTGCGGTAGTCTTCACGGTTCTGAATATTTAGGAGCGCGCCATGACGACGGCTGCCGAGATCTCGCATCTCCAGGAAAAAGGTTTGTATTCCGCTGCACAGGAGCATGACGCTTGCGGTGTCGGGTTCGTGGCGCATATCAAAGGCACCAAGTCTCACGAGATCGTCCAAAGCGCGCTCAAGATTCTGGAGAACCTGGACCATCGGGGTGCCGTCGGTGCAGACAAACTGATGGGTGACGGCGCGGGTATCCTGATCCAGTTGCCTGATGCGCTGTACCGTGAGGCGATGGCCGGGCAGGGCGTGTCATTGCCACCCCCGGGTGAATATGGCGTCGGCATGATCTTTCTGCCCAAGGAGCATGCTTCGCGTCTGGCTTGTGAGCAGGAGATGGAACGCGCCATCAAGGCCGAACGGCAGGTCTTGCTGGGCTGGCGTGATGTGCCGGTGAATCACGAGATGCCGATGTCGCCGACCGTGCGCGAGAAGGAGCCCGTCATTCGCCAGGTCTTCATCGGTCGCGGCAACGACATCATTGTGCAGGACGCCCTGGAGCGCAAGCTCTATGTCATCCGCAAGACGGCCAGCGCCAGCATCCAGGCGCTCAAGCTCAAGCACAGCAAGGAATACTACGTTCCCAGCATGTCGAGCCGCACCGTGATTTACAAGGGCCTGTTGCTGGCCGATCAAGTTGGTACCTACTACTCTGATTTGCGTGACCTGCGCTGTGTATCGGCGCTGGGCCTGGTGCACCAGCGGTTTTCTACCAACACGTTTCCGGAGTGGCCTCTGGCGCATCCTTACCGCTATGTGGCGCACAACGGTGAGATCAATACCGTCAAGGGCAATTACAACTGGATGAAGGCACGCGAAGGCGTGATGTCTTCACCCGTGCTGGGCGCCGATTTGCAAAAGCTCTACCCCATCACCTTCCCAGGCCAGTCTGACACGGCGACCTTCGACAACTGTCTGGAACTGCTCACCATGGCGGGCTATCCGATCAGCCAGGCGATGATGATGATGATTCCCGAGCCCTGGGAGCAGCACACCACGATGGATCAGCGGCGCAAGGCCTTTTACGAGTACCACGCTGCCATGCTGGAGCCCTGGGATGGCCCGGCTTCCATCGTCTTTACCGACGGTCGCCAGATTGGCGCCACACTGGACCGCAACGGTCTGCGTCCATCGCGTTACTGCATTACCGATGACGATCTGGTCATCATGGCTTCCGAGTCGGGTGTGCTGCCGGTGCCGGAGAACAAAATCGTGCGCAAATGGCGTCTGCAACCGGGCAAGATGTTCCTGATCGACCTGGAGCAGGGACGCATGGTCGACGACGAGGAACTCAAGGCCAATCTGGCCAACGCCAAGCCCTACAAGCAGTGGATCGAGAACCTGCGCATCAAGCTCGACGACGTGGTGGGAGCCGGCGATTCAGCCAGCGTGCAGCAGGATGGTGCGAGCCTGCTGGACCGCCAGCAGGCGTTCGGATTCACGCAGGAAGACATCAAGTTCCTGCTCTCTCCCATGGCTACTGCCGGTGAAGAAGCGATCGGATCCATGGGCAACGACAGCCCGCTGGCGGTGCTGAGTGACAAAAACAAGCCGCTCTACAACTACTTCAAGCAGTTGTTTGCCCAGGTGACCAACCCGCCGATTGACCCGATCCGCGAAGCCATCGTGATGTCGCTGGTGTCCTTCATTGGTCCCAAACCCAATCTGCTCGACATCAATCAGGTCAACCCGCCGATGCGTCTGGAGGTGACCCAGCCCGTGCTCGATTTTGCCGAAATGGCCAAGTTGCGCGACATCGAGAAGCACACGCAGGGAAAATTCCGAAGCTACACGCTCGACATCACCTACCCGCTGGCCTGGGGCCACGAGGGCGTCGAGGCCAAGCTGGCCTCCCTGTGCGCCGAAGCCGTGGATGCCATCCGGGGTGGCAAGAATATTCTCATCATCAGTGACCGTGCTGTCAGCGCCACGCAGCTAGCTATTCCGGCTTTGCTGGCCCTGTCAGCGATTCATCAGCATCTGGTTGGCGAAGGCCTGCGAACCATTGCCGGTCTGGTGGTAGAGACCGGCAGTGCCCGCGAAGTCCATCACTTTGGCGTTCTGGCAGGCTATGGTGCCGAGGCGGTTCATCCCTACCTGGCAATGGAGACACTCGTCAGCATTCATCGTAGCCTGCCTGGAGACTTGAGTGCCGACAAGGCGATCTACAACTACGTCAAGGCAGTGGGCAAAGGCCTGTCCAAGATCATGTCAAAAATGGGTGTGTCCACCTACATGAGTTATTGCGGCGCGCAGTTGTTTGAGGCCATCGGGCTTTCCGGTGAAACCGTCAGCAAGTACTTTGCCGGTACCCCGAGTCGGGTTGGCGGCATCGGTGTCTTTGAGATTGCCGAAGAGGCGATTCTCATGCACAAGTCAGCGTTCAGCCAGGATCCGGTTCTTGCCAGCCAGCTTGACGCTGGCGGTGAGTATGCCTGGCGTGCGCGTGGCGAAGAGCATATGTGGACACCTGATGTCATTGCTAAACTGCAGCACAGCACGCGTGCCAACAGCTGGAACACGTACAAGGAATATGCGCAACTGATCAACGATCAGAGCCGGCGCCACATGACCTTGCGCGGCTTGTTCGAGTTCAAACTCGATCCAGCCAGAGCGATTGCCTTGACGGAAGTTGAATCAGCCAAGGAAATCGTCAAGCGCTTTGCCAGCGGCGCCATGTCGCTAGGCTCGATCAGCACGGAGGCCCATGCCACACTGGCCGTTGCCATGAACCGCATTGGCGGCAAGAGCAACACGGGCGAGGGCGGCGAAGATCCGGCGCGTTACCGCAATGAGCTCAAAGGCATTGCGATCAAGGCGGGTGACTCGCTCAAGAGCGTGATTGGCGATGACGTGGTCGAGGTTGATTTGCCACTGCAGGACGGCGACAGCTTGCGCTCACGCATCAAGCAGGTGGCGTCCGGCCGCTTTGGCGTGACGGCCGAGTACCTCAGCAGTGCCGACCAGATCCAGATCAAGATGGCCCAGGGTGCCAAGCCGGGTGAAGGGGGGCAACTCCCTGGCGGCAAGGTCTCCGAATACATTGGCAAATTGCGTCATTCGGTACCGGGTGTTGGCCTGATTTCGCCACCGCCGCACCACGACATCTATTCGATTGAAGATCTGGCACAGCTGATTCACGATCTGAAGAACGTGGCGCCGCACGCCAGCATCAGCGTGAAACTGGTCAGCGAAATTGGTGTTGGCACCATCGCCGCCGGCGTTGCCAAGTGCAAGAGCGACCATGTGGTGATTTCAGGCCATGATGGCGGCACGGGCGCCTCGCCCTGGTCGTCCATCAAGCATGCAGGCAGCCCCTGGGAAATTGGCCTGGCTGAAACCCAGCAGACGCTGGTGCTGAACCGCTTGCGCAGTCGCATTCGCGTCCAGGCAGATGGCCAGATGAAGACCGGGCGAGACGTGGTCATTGGTGCCCTGCTGGGTGCCGATGAGTTCGGCTTTGCCACGGCACCGCTAGTGGTCGAAGGCTGCATCATGATGCGCAAGTGCCACCTCAACACCTGCCCCGTAGGTGTGGCGACACAGGACCCATTGCTGCGCAGGAAGTTTTCCGGCAAGCCCGAGCATCTGGTGAACTACTTCTTCTTCATCGCCGAAGAGGTGCGCGTGATCATGGCGCAGCTCGGCATCCGGAAATTCGACGACTTGATTGGGCGCTCTGACTTGCTCGACACGCGCAAAGGCATTGCTCACTGGAAAGCCAGAGGGCTGGACTTCAGTCGCCTGTTTGCCCAGGCCAATGCGCCGCTCTCGGTCTCGCGCTACCAGACCGAAAGTCAGGAGCATGGCTTGGCCCATTCTCTGGACAACGTGCTGATCGAGAGGTCGCGTGCGGCGATCGACCGTGGTGAAAAGGTTCAATTCATCGAGGTGGTACGTAACGTGAATCGCTCTGTTGGAGCCATGCTGTCGGGGGCCGTAACGCGGGCGCACCCGGAGGGATTGCCGGACAACTCGATTCACATTCAGCTCGAAGGCACGGGCGGTCAGTCGTTTGGTGCTTTCCTGGCGCGTGGCATCACGCTGTACCTGATTGGTGACGCCAACGACTACACCGGAAAAGGCCTCTCCGGCGGGCGGATCGTGGTGCGCCCCAGCATCGACTTTCGGGGTGAGGCGATTCGCAACACGATTGTTGGCAACACTGTGATGTATGGCGCCACCAGCGGCGAGGCCTTTTTGAGCGGTGTTGGTGGCGAGCGCTTTGCCGTGCGTCTGTCGGGTGCCACTGCCGTAGTGGAAGGCACCGGGGACCACGGTTGCGAGTACATGACAGGCGGCACTGTGCTGGTGCTGGGACGCACGGGTCGTAACTTCGCCGCTGGCATGAGTGGTGGTGTGGCCTACGTTTATGACGAGGACGGGAAGTTTGGCCAGCGTTGCAACACCTCCATGGTCTCGCTGGAGAAGGTACTGCCGGCAGTCGAGCAGGAAGCGACGATGGATCCGGGGCTTTGGCATCAAGGACAGACCGACGAGGCGCAACTCGTGAAACTGCTGGGCAGCCACAACCGCTGGACTGGCAGCAAGCGAGCGCGCGAGTTGCTGGATAACTGGGAGCAGTCACGGTTGAAATTTGTCAAAGTCTTCCCGAACGAATACAAGCGCGCTCTGGCCGAGATTCACGCCAAGAAAGCAACGGCGCCTATTGTCATCCCGGACCCCGGATCGGAGTCCGGGGCAGGCCCGGTCCGGGATCCATGGATTGCGGGTCAAGCCCGTAATGACAAGTGATTGAACATCAGGTGTAAAGACAAACAGGACGGCGATTATGGGAAAAATAACTGGATTCATGGAATTTGATCGGCTTGAGGAGGGCTATAAGCCGGTCCCTGAGCGCCTCAAGAACTACCAGGAGTTTGTTCTGGGGCTGGACGAGGCACAGGCCGGCAAGCAGGCCGCTCGATGCATGGACTGCGGCACACCGTTTTGCAACAGCGGCTGCCCGGTCAACAACATCATTCCGGATTTCAACGATCTGGTCTATCGGGGCGACTGGAAGAATGCAATCGAGGTCCTGCACAGCACCAACAATTTTCCGGAGTTCACCGGTCGCATCTGCCCGGCGCCGTGCGAGGCTGCGTGTACGCTCAATGTGAATGACAGTGCTGTCGGGATCAAGTCGATTGAGCATGCCATCATTGATCGCGCCTGGGCCGAGGGCTGGGTGCAGCCGCAGCCGCCTGAGCGCAAGTCCGGCCGAAAAGTTGCGGTGGTCGGCTCCGGGCCGGCGGGCATGGCGGCGGCGCAGCAACTGGCCCGTGCCGGACATGAGGTCACGCTGTTCGAAAAGAATGATCGCATTGGCGGTTTGCTGCGTTACGGTATTCCAGACTTCAAACTGGAAAAGTCGCACATCGACAGGCGTGCCCAGCAAATGCAGCAAGAGGGCGTCACCATTCGTACCGGTGTGTTGGTCGGTGAGATGCCGGCCTCCGGCGCCGGTGCAGCGGTCACCAACTGGTCAGTTGAAACCATCAGCGCAGCGCAATTGAGCAAGGAGTTTGATGCTGTGCTGCTGACCGGCGGTGCCGAACAGTCGCGCGACTTGCCGGTGCCCGGTCGGGAACTCGACGGTGTGCACTTCGCCATGGAGTTCTTGCCGCAGCAGAACAAGCTCAATGCCGGCGACAAGCTCAAGGCCGAGGGCATCAACCAGATCCGCGCGGATGGCAAGCATGTGATTGTCATTGGCGGTGGCGATACCGGCTCCGACTGCGTTGGTACCAGTCGGCGCCAGGGGGCGGCCAGCGTCACGCAATTTGAAGTGATGCCGCAGCCACCCGCGCAGGAGGATAGACCGATGACCTGGCCGTACTGGCCGCTCAAGTTGCGCTCCAGTTCCAGTCATGACGAGGGCTGTGTGCGCGAGTTTGCGATTTCAACGCAGGAGTTCATTGGGGCCAAGGGCAAGGTCACCGGCGTGAAGACAGTGCGTGTTGAGTGGCACGATGGGAAGATGCAAGCCGTCACCGGCAGTGAGCAGCTTTTAAAGGCTGATCTGGTGCTGCTGGCGATGGGTTTCGTCAACCCCCTGGCGACGGTGCTGGATGCCTTCGGCGCCGAAAAGGACGCCCGTGGCAATGCCAGGGCCAGTACCGAACTCGTTGGTGGCTATGCCACCACGGTCAAAAAGGTCTTTGCGGCTGGTGACATGCGGCGCGGCCAGAGTCTGGTGGTCTGGGCGATTCGTGAAGGTCGCCAGGCGGCGCGCACCATCGACGAATTTCTGATGGGCGCCAGCGTACTGCCACGTTGAGATGACCCCCTCGCTTGCCATTTTATGGGCTGCGCTGCCCCCCGAGAGGGGCCAGGCCGGGCTTGGGGCGGCCCTGCGCGGGCCTGAGTCGGGGTAATCCCTTATGATGCACGACCGGACTTCACCCGGTTTTGCGATTTTTCATGCCCGCCACCTCTGTATCTCTGCTTGAATTGCGTCACCTGACTTTTGGTTATGGTGAGCGCGTTGTTCTGGACGACGTTTGTCTGACGGTGCCGCGCGGCAAGGTGACCGCTCTGATGGGAGCGTCGGGTGGCGGCAAGACGACCATACTGCGCTTGATCGGTGGCCAAAACAGGGCACAGTTGGGTGAACTGCTGTTCGACGGACAGGATGTCAGCCGAATGGACCAGACGCAGCTTTATGCTGCGCGTCGGCGCATGGGGATGTTGTTTCAGTTTGGCGCCTTGTTTGCCGACTTGTCGGTGTTTGAAAATGTTGCCTTTCCGCTGCGCGAACACACGGATCTGTCGGAGTCCTTGATCCGGGATGTGGTTTTGATGAAACTCAATGCAGTGGGCTTGCGTGGCTCGCGCGACATGATGCCCAGCGAGGTTTCCGGCGGGATGGCACGACGCATCGCGCTGGCGCGTGCGATTGCGTTGGACCCCGAACTTGTGATGTACGACGAACCGTTTTCCGGTCTGGATCCGATATCTCTTGGAACGGCCGCACGTCTGATCCGTGAGCTCAATGATTCGATGGGACTGACCAGTATCTTTGTGTCGCACGAACTGGAGCAGACTTTGGCCATTGCCGACCATGTGATCATTCTGGCCAATGGCAGAGTGGCCACGCAGGGTACGCCAGAAGAGGTACGCCACAGCACCGACCCGCTGGTTTACCAGTATGTGAATGCCGAAGTCGATGGCCCGGTGCGCTTCCATTACCCGGGACCGACCATTGAGCAGGAATTCGGCTTGGGAGCAAGCTTGTGAGCTGGTACAAACTGGGCGATGTCGGGTTTTCGGTTCGCCGCCAAGTGGCTGACCTCGGGCTGGGCGCGCGCCTGTTCCTGCGCCTGCTCAGGACGCTGGGCGGCAGCCTCAAGCGCTTCGGCTTGATCCGCGACCAGATTCATTTCCTGGGGAATTACTCCCTGGCGATCATCGCAGTTTCGGGCTTGTTTGTTGGATTTGTGTTTGGTCTGCAGGGTTATTACACCTTGCAACGCTACGGCTCCTCGGAAGCGCTGGGTCTGCTGGTGACGCTCAGTCTGGTCCGGGAACTGGGCCCGGTGGTTACTGCCTTGCTCTTTGCCGGGCGAGCCGGGACCTCGCTGACTGCCGAGATCGGCCTGATGAAGGCCGGTGAGCAGATCAGCGTCATGGAGATGATGGCGGTGGATCCGGTGCAACGTGTGCTGGCTCCCCGTTTTTGGGCCGGTATCATCGCGATGCCACTTTTGGCGGCCGTTTTCAGCGCGATGGGCATTATTGGTGGCTGGGTTGTTGGCGTGCTCATGATCGGCGTGGATGCGGGCTCGTTCTGGAGTCAGATTCAGGGTGGTGTCGATGTTTGGCAAGATGTGGGAAATGGCGTCATCAAGAGCGTTGTCTTTGGCTTCACAGTAACTTTTATTGCACTGTTGCAGGGGTTCAATGCCCAGCCAACGCCGGAGGGGGTGGCCAGCGCGACGACCCGGACCGTGGTGGTTGCTTCCTTGTCGGTGCTGGGTATGGATTTCGTCCTGACCGCCCTGATGTTTACCATATGAAGGAAGTTTGATGCAGCGCTCTAAGAATGACGTGTGGGTTGGCCTGTTTGTGCTGATTGGAGCCGTCGCGATCCTGTTCCTGGCTTTGCAGTCGGCCAATTTGTTGACTCTGAGTTTTCAGACCAGCTATAACGTTCATGCCAAGTTTGATAATGTTGGCGGGCTCAAGCCCAAGGCGGCAGTGCGCAGCGCGGGCGTGGTGGTCGGCAGGGTTGAAAAGATTGTCTTTGACGACAAATCCTTCCAGGCCCGCGTCACGCTGGCGATGGAGAGCAGGTACACGTTTCCGAAAGACAGCTCACTCAAGATCCTGACCAGTGGGCTGCTGGGCGAACAGTACCTGGGCATTGAACCCGGTGCCGACGAAAAGACGCTGGTTGCCGGAGACACCATTTCCAGTACGCAGTCGGCGATGGTGTTGGAAAGCCTGATCGGGCAATTCCTTTACAGCAAGGCAGCGGAGGGCGGTGGTGCAGATGCGGGCAAAGGAAAGAAATGACGCTTAGGCAATTGTTACCCGGAGTCCGGGACCGGGGTCGCGCTTGCGCTCTGGGGATGTGCTGGGTCCTGAGCGCGCTTCTTGCTGGCTGTGCGACGGGGCCACGTGCCGATCCGCGTGACCCTCTGGAGCCATTCAACCGAGGGGTGTATCGTCTCAATAGCGCAGTAGATGCGGCGGTTTTGAAACCGGTGGCGAGCACCTACCGGGATGTGACGCCGGTTCGCGTGCGCCAAGGCGTGGGCAATTTTTTTGGCAATCTGCAGGATGCCTGGTCGTTTGTGAACAATGTTCTGCAGTTCAAAGGCCAGGCGGCGATCGACAGTTTGCGTCGTGTGGGTGTGAATACCTTTCTTGGATGGGGTGGCGTTTTTGACGTTGCCACCGAGATGGACATCGAAAAACACACCAAGGATTTTGGCCATACGCTGGGTTACTGGGGTGTTGGCAGCGGACCTTATCTGGTTCTTCCCCTGCTCGGTTCGTCGACCTTGCGCGATGCCGTCGCACTGCCGGTGGACTGGAAGGGTGATCTGCTTGTCAACGTCGGGCATATTCCGACGCGCAACACGGCCAGGGTGCTCAGACTGGTTGATGAGCGTTCCGACCTGCTCAAGGCCAGCACCATGCTGGAGGAGGCCGCGCTGGATCCCTACACTTTTGTTCGCGAAGCATTTCTTCAACGTCGCCGCAGTGTCATTTTTGATGGCAATCCGCCGGAAGAAGACAATGCAGAATCTCGTTAGCCCGGAAAGTCAAACCATGAGTACACGCTCGTTAAGCCGCCTGCTGGCCATTCTCGTCATCAGTCTGTCAGGCCTGGTGGCCTTCCCGGCAAGTGCCGTTGATGAAACAGCCGATGGTTTGATCAAACGCCTGTCCACGGAAGTGCTTGACAGCATTCGCTCCGACAAGGCGATTCAGGCCGGCGATGTGGCGAGAATTGTTGCCCTGGTCGATGGCAAGATCATGCCCAACGTCAACTTTCAGCGCATGACGGCCGCTGCCGTTGGGCCGGCTTGGCGCCAGGCCAGCGCCGAGCAGCAAAAACGCCTTCAGGAAGAGTTCAAAGTCTTGCTGGTGCGCACCTATGCCGGAGCGCTGACCCAGGTGAGTGACCAGACCATTATTGTCAAGCCCATGCGGGCCGCACCCGAGGACAAGGAAGTCGTGGTGCGGACCGAAGTGAAAGGCCGCGGTGACGCGATTCAGCTGGATTACCGGCTTGAAAAGACACCGGGAGAAGGCGCTGGTTGGAAGATTTACAACCTCAATGTACTGGGGGCCTGGTTGGTGGAAACCTATCGCAGCGATTTTGCCCAGCAGATCAATGTCAAAGGCATCGACGGATTGATTGTCACTCTGACAGAGCGCAACAAGGCGAATGCCAAAAAGGGGTGAATATTGTTGGTATTGCCAAACGAGTTGACACATTCCCAAGCCACCGCCTGTCTGGCGCTGCTGTTGCAGGGTCTACGTTCACACAGCGATGCGCAAGTGGTAGTTGATGCCACGGGTCTGAACCGGTTTGATTCTGCGGCGCTGGCCGTATTGCTGGAATTTCGACGCGAGTGCCTGGCCTTGGGCAAGCGCTTTTCGATTCAGGGCTTGCCCAGCCGTTTGCGTGATTTGGCCGCCTTGTACGGCATCGCTGATTTGCTGTCTGCACAGTAGCCCTCTGTCATGTCCGCCATTTCGTTTCAAGCCATCTCCAAGTCCTATCCGGCACCGCGTGGGGTCAAGGGGAGTACGTTTCTGGCGCTGGACCGTGTCAGTCTGGACATTGAAGAAGGTGAGTTTTTTGGCCTGCTGGGTCCCAACGGCGCGGGCAAGACCACCATGATCAGCATCCTGGCGGGTTTGTCGCGCGCCAGCGCAGGCCGGGTTTCGGTGTTGGGTCATGATGTGTTGCTCGACTACGCCAAGGCCCGCCGCAGCCTGGGTGTGGTTCCGCAGGAGCTGGTGTTTGATCCCTTTTTCAATGTGCGGGAAGCGCTGCGCTTCCAGTCCGGTTATTTTGGTATCAGGAACAACGAGGCCTGGATTGACGAACTGCTCGATAGTCTGGGCCTGACTGAAAAAGCCGACGCCAATTTGCGCCAACTCTCGGGCGGTATGAAGCGTCGTGTACTCGTGGCACAGGCGCTGGTGCACAAGCCACCGGTGATTGTGCTCGACGAGCCGACGGCAGGCGTCGATGTGGAACTGCGTCAGACCCTGTGGCAATTTATTGCCCGACTCAACAAAGAAGGCCATACGGTCCTGCTGACAACCCATTATCTTGAAGAGGCTGAGGCCTTGTGTGGGCGCATCGCCATGCTCAAAGCGGGGCGCATTGTGGCACTGGACCACACCAGCGAGTTGTTGAAGACAGCCTCCAGCAACGTGCTGCGGTTCAAGGTAGACCATGAACTGCCAAAAGTGCTGGCAGATCAGGCCCGTGTCACAGGGCGTATTGTCCAGTTTCCGGCACACGATGCCCTCGAAATTGAACGTTATCTGGCGGCGGTGCGCGAGGCCGGACTGGTGGCGCAGGACGTCGAAATCCGCAAGGCGGATCTGGAAGATGTTTTTCTCGCAGTCATGAAGGGGTCCTCTGAGAGCAACTTGAGCGACGCAGGGCCGCCCCAAGGCGCTAAGGCCCCCTCGAGGGGCAGCGCAGTACGCGAAGCGACAAGCGTGGGGGCCACGTCATGACCGGTTGGCAGACCCTCTTGTACAAGGAAGTGCTGCGCTTCTGGAAAGTGGCGTTTCAGACAATTGCCGGGCCTGTTCTGACGGCGATGCTTTACCTGCTGATTTTCGGTCATGCGCTGGAGGCGCACGTGAAGGTGTACGACCGGGTAAGCTACAGTGCGTTCCTGGTTCCCGGTCTGGCGATGATGAGTCTGCTGCAAAACGCCTTTGCTAACAGTTCCTCGTCGCTGATCATGAGCAAGGTGATGGGCAATCTGGTCTTTCTGATGCTCACCCCCCTGTCTTACATGAACTGGTTTGTGGCTTATGTGGGAGCAGCAGTCATTCGCGGCCTGGTGGTTGGGCTGGGTGTGTTCGCGGTTTCAGCCTTATTTACAGACGTCAGCTTTGTCGCCCCGCTGTGGATCGTGACGTTTGCCGTGCTGGGTGCAGCCCTGATGGGGACGCTTGGACTGATTGCCGGCTTGTGGGCGGAAAAATTTGATCAATTGGCTGCCTTTCAGAATTTTGTGGTGATGCCGATGACTTTTCTGAGTGGTGTTTTTTACTCCATCCACTCCCTGCCGCAGTTCTGGCAGAAGGTCAGTCATCTGAACCCATTTTTCTACATGATTGATGGTTTCCGTTATGGATTTTTCGGCGCCAGCGATGTCTCACCGTGGTTGAGCCTGAGCGTTGTCGCCACGGCGCTGGCGCTTGTTAGCGCTGTGGCCGTGACTTTGTTGCGCATCGGTTACAAAATTCGCGTTTAGCTATCTTTTATTGGATTGATGATATGACTGCAGACCAGATCAGGGACATGATTGCCGCCAGCCTCCTGTGCGAGCACATTACGCTCAATGGAGACGGCCGTCACTGGTTCACCACGATTGTGTCGGCTGCATTCGAAGGTAAACGGGCCATACAACGCCACCAGATGGTCTATGCCACCTTGGGTGAAAAGATGAAAACGGACGAAGTTCATGCGCTGTCGATCAAAGCCTACACGCCGGCCGAATGGGCGGCGCTACCCAAATGATTACGCTGGCGTTGTCGAAGGGCCGGATCTTCGAAGAGACATTGCCGCTGCTGCGGGCTGCTGGCATCGAAGTTCTGGAAGACCCCGAAAAGTCGCGCAAGCTGATTCTCTCCACCAACCAGGCAGATGTGCGCGTGCTGGTAGTGCGTGCCACCGATGTACCGACCTATGTCCAGTACGGCGGTGCCGATATGGGCATCACCGGCAAGGACACCCTGCTGGAGCATGGCAGTGACGGGCTTTACCAGCCGCTGGACCTGCAGATTGCCAAGTGCCGCATCAGCGTGGCAGTGCGCGCAGATTTTGATTACGCGTCGGCCGTCAGACAGGGCTCGCGCCTGAAAGTGGCGACCAAGTACGTCGCCATTGCGCGTGAGTTTTTCGCCACCAAGGGTGTGCATGTGGATTTGATCAAACTCTATGGCAGCATGGAACTCGCACCTCTGGTTGGTTTGGCCGATGCGATCGTTGATCTGGTGTCCACCGGCAATACTCTCAAAGCCAACCATCTGGTCGAGGTTGAACATATCATGGACATCAGTTCCAGACTGGTCGTGAACCAGGCTGCGCTCAAACTCAAACAGGCGCCAATCCGCCGGATCATTGAAGCCTTTGCTTCGACCATTGGAAAAGCGTCGTGATCGCTGCGCCTGTCCGACTGTCAACCGTCAGCAGCACGTTCGAGGCAGAGTTCAAAGCACGTCTGCATTGGTCGGCCCAAGCGGATGCGCAGATCGAGCAGCGCGCAGCCGACATTCTGGCCGATGTGCAGCAGCGCGGTGACGCGGCTGTGCTGGACTACACGGCGCGCTTTGATGGCGTGCAGGCTGCGTCCATGGCGGCATTGGAGTTGACACAGACGGAATTCAAGGCTGCTTTCGAATCGATTCCTGCCGCCCAGCGCGACGCGCTGCAAGCGGCAGCCAGCCGCGTGCGAAGCTACCACGAGGCGCAGAAGAAGGCCTGCGGCGAGAACTGGAGCTACCGCGACGAAGACGGCACCTTGCTCGGGCAAAAAGTGACGGCAATCGACCGTGTCGGCATTTACGTGCCCGGCGGCAAAGCCACCTACCCGTCGAGCGTGTTGATGAACGCCATTCCCGCGCACGTCGCTGGCGTTGCCGAAATCATCATGGTGGTGCCAACGCCGCGGGGCGAAAAGAACGCGATGGTGCTGGCGGCGGCCTATGTGGCCGGCATCACGCGTGCTTTCACCATCGGCGGTGCGCAGGCGGTCGCGGCGCTGGCTTTCGGCACGGCCACCATCCCGAAGGTGGACAAAATCACCGGTCCCGGCAATGCCTACGTGGCGGCGGCCAAGCGGCGTGTCTTTGGCGCAGTCGGTATCGACATGATTGCGGGTCCGAGCGAAATCCTGGTGCTGGCTGATGGCACCACACCGCCTGACTGGGTCGCGATGGATTTGTTCAGCCAGGCCGAGCATGACGAACTGGCTCAGAGCATTCTGCTCTGTCCGGACGGCGCCTACATAGAACAGGTGCAGGCATCGATCAACCGCCTGCTGCCAGCCATGCCACGGCGTGCCATCATTGCCAGTTCGCTGAACGACCGCGGCGCCTTGATCCTGACGCGCAGCATGGAAGAGGCCTGCGAGATCAGCAACCGGGTCGCGCCCGAACACCTGGAAGTCAGCAGCCTTGAGCCGCAGCGCTGGGAGCCGCTGCTCAAGCACGCTGGCGCCATCTTCCTGGGTGCCTACACCAGCGAATCGCTGGGCGACTACTGCGCTGGCCCGAACCATGTGCTACCCACCAGCGGCACCGCGCGCTTTTCCTCGCCGCTGGGTGTCTACGATTTTCAGAAGCGCTCCAGTCTGATTGAAGTGAGTGAAGCCGGTGCCCAGACGCTGGGCCTGATCGCCGCCGAACTGGCGTATGGTGAAGGCCTGCAGGCGCATGCCCGGGCGGCAGAGCTGCGCTTGAAACAAGTGCCGCCGATGCGGGAAGCCAAATGACAACTGTCAATCGGCAAGCCCTGCTGCGTATCCGCCAGGACATCCAGTCCATGCATGCCTATGCCATTCAGGAGTCCGAAGGCATGGTCAAGCTCGACGCCATGGAGAACCCGCATCGGTTGCCGCTTGACTTGCAGGAAGAACTGGGACGGCGTTTGGGTGCGCTGGCGTTGAACCGCTATCCGGCAGGTCGCATCAATGTGTTGCGCCAGGAGTTAGCGGGTTATGCCGGCATGCCGGAGGGTTTTGAGATCATGCTCGGCAATGGCTCTGATGAGCTCATCAGTCTGCTGGCGCTGGCCTGTGACGTTCCGGGGGCCAGCATCCTGGCACCGCTGCCGGGCTTCGTGATGTACGCCATGAGCGCCCAACTGCAAGGGTTGGCGTTTCATGGTGTGCCGCTGACCGGGGGCTTTGAGCTCGACGAAGCCGCCATGCTCGAGGCGATTGCCCGACATAAGCCGGCGATCACCTATCTGGCGTATCCAAACAACCCGACCGCCAATCTGTGGGACGACACGGTGATGGAGAACATCATCCTTGCCGCCGGCCAACACGGCGGTCTGGTCGTTCTGGACGAGGCGTATCAACCTTTTTCCAGCCGGAGTTACCTCGACCGCATCGTGCGTCATGGTCATGTGCTGCTGTTGCGCACCCTTTCCAAGTTTGGCTTGGCGGGCGTGCGGCTTGGCTACCTGATGGGCCCCCAAGCCCTGATTGCCGAGATTGACAAGGTGCGTCCGCCGTACAACATCAGCGTGCTCAATTGCGAGTGCGCACTCTTTGCGCTGGAGCACCGCGAGGTCTTTGCGGCACAAGCGCTCGACTTGTGCGCCCAGCGTGCGGTGGTGATGCAAGCGCTTGCTGCGATATCTGGCGTGACTGCCTTCAAGAGCGAAGCCAACATGATTCTGATCCGTGTCGCAGACGCAGCCAAAACATTCGACAGAATGCGCGCGCGCAAGGTTTTGATCAAGAACGTTTCCAGTCTGCACGGCTTGCTGGACAACTGCCTGCGCATCACCGTGGGTACGACGGATGAAAATGCGAAAATGCTTACCGTTCTGAAGGAATCGCTCCAACCATGAATCGCACCGCCGAAGTCGAACGCAAAACCGCAGAGACCCATATCACGGTCAAGGTCAATCTTGATGGCAATGGCAAGTCAAGCCTGCATACCGGGATCGGTTTCTTTGACCATATGCTCGATCAGATTGCCCGTCACGCCATGTTGGACCTGGACGTCCGGGCCGTTGGCGATCTGCATGTGGACGGTCACCACACCGTGGAAGACGTTGGCATTGCCTTGGGGCAGGCAGTACACCAGGCAGTCGGCGACAAGAAAGGCATTCGCCGCTATGGCCACGCCTATGTACCGCTGGACGAAGCACTTTCGCGTGTTGTCATTGATTTTTCCGGCCGCCCCGGGCTGGTCATGAATCTGCCCTTCAAGAGCGGCATGATTGGCACTTTTGACAGCCAATTGACGCACGAGTTCTTTCAGGGTTTTGTCAATCATGCTTTTGTCACCCTGCACATCGACAACCTGCGTGGCGAGAACGCCCATCACCAGGCAGAAACCGTGTTCAAGGCCTTTGCCCGTGCTCTGCGCTCAGCACTGGAACCTGACCCCCGCAACGCAGGAACCGTTCCCTCAACCAAGGGCACACTCTGAAGAGTGCTGGCAGTGTCAAACCGGTCATGAATTCAGCATTGGGCGCTCTTGGTAGCAAGACCGTGGCCGTGGTCGACTATGGCATGGGGAACTTGCGTTCCGTATCGCAGGCGGTGCAGGCAGCCGCGGCAGGTACTGGATACCAGGTAGTCATTACGGCCGAACCCGATCAGGTGCGTGCCAGCGAACGCGTTGTGCTGCCGGGGCAGGGCGCCATGCCGGACTGCATGCGCCAACTGCGGGAATCCGGTTTACTGGCCAGTGTGCTGGAGGCGGCCGGAGCGAAGCCCCTGTTTGGTGTCTGCGTCGGCATGCAAATGCTGCTTGACCATAGCGCCGAGGGAGACACGGTGGGCTTGGGTCTGATTCACGGCGAAGTTATCAAGTTTGACCTGGTCGGTCAAACGCAGGCTGATGGCAGCCGCTACAAGGTACCGCAGATGGGCTGGAATCAGGTCTATCGCAATAATCACGGCGTTGCAGAGCATCCGGTCTGGACCGGGGTGCCAGACGGTAGCTATTTCTACTTTGTGCACAGTTATTACGCCAGAACGTCTGATGCGCGCCACAGCGTCGGCGAGACTGACTACGGTAGCCGCTTCAGTTCAGCGATTGCGCGTGATAATATTTTCGCCACCCAATTTCATCCTGAAAAAAGTGCCGATCAAGGTTTGTTGCTTTACCGAAACTTCCTTCACTGGAAGCCCTGATACCCCCGCTCACGCCGCGCCTGACGCCGTCTTCTTTTCTATCCAACCCAAAGCATCATGCTTTTAATTCCTGCCATTGACCTGAAAGACGGTCACTGCGTTCGCCTCAAGCAGGGTGACATGCAGCAATCCACCACCTTTGGCGAAGATCCGGTCGTCATGGCGAACAACTGGGCGATGCAAGGCGCGCGTCGCTTGCATCTGGTTGACCTCAATGGTGCGTTTGCCGGACATCCCGTCAATGAGAAAGCGATTCGCCGGATTCTCAAGGAAGTCGGCAGTGCGGTGGATGTACAACTTGGCGGCGGGATACGCGATCTCGATACCATCGAGCGCTACCTTGACGCTGGGCTGCGCTATGTCATCATTGGTACGGCGGCGATCCGCAATCCCGGATTTCTGCAGGACGCCTGTACCGCCTTTGGTGGCCACATCATTGTCGGTCTGGACGCTCGTGACGGCAAGGTGGCTACCGACGGCTGGAGCAAACTGACGCGCCACGATGTTGTTGATCTGGGCAAGAAGTTTGAAGATTTTGGCGTCGAGTCGATTATTTATACCGATATCGGGCGCGACGGCATGCTCAGTGGCATCAACGTCGAAGCCACAGTCAGACTGGCGCAAGCCCTGACCATACCGGTAATCGCCTCTGGAGGCCTCTCCAGCATGACTGATATCGACGCACTTTGTGCGGTCGAAGACGAAGGGATTGAAGGTGTCATTTGCGGGCGTGCGATCTACTCTGGCGACCTCGACTTTGCCGCCGCGCAACGGCGCGCCGACGAGTTGAACGGCTGATGAAATGCAATCTGTGTGGCGATCCATTCTTTGTCATTGCGGCCATCAGGTTTGTCATTGCGGACCTCAGTTTTGTCATTGCGGACTCGATCCGCAATCCAGTGCACCCGAATGCCTGGATGCCCCCGGATCGGAGTCCGGGGCAGGCTCATCATGTCCGGCATGACAATGCTTGTGCTGCAGTTACCGTTCCTATGAACAAGGCATGCAAGCCTTGGCGCTTCGCCCGGGTCAGCAAACCACGGTGGTTCCAGGAAGGCTCGCGATGCTAGCCAAACGCATCATCCCCTGTCTGGACGTGACCGGCGGACGTGTCGTCAAGGGCGTCAATTTTGTCGAACTGCGTGACGCGGGTGATCCCGTGGAGATTGCGGCTCGCTACAACGAGCAGGGTGCCGATGAGCTGACTTTCCTCGATATCACAGCCACCAGCGATGGCCGTGATCTGATTCTGCACATCATTGAGGCTGTTGCCTCCCAGGTCTTCATTCCACTGACAGTGGGTGGCGGTGTGCGTACCGTCGATGACGTGCGACGTCTGCTCAACGCCGGGGCTGACAAGACCAGCTTCAACTCGGCGGCGATAGCCAGTCCGCAGGTGATCAACGAAGCTTCCGCCAAATATGGCGCTCAGTGCATCGTGGTAGCCATTGACGCCAAGCGTCGCAGTGAAGCCGATGCGGGCCGATTCGACGCGCAAGGCCAGGCCATGGGTGCCGGCTGGGATGTCTACAGCCACGGTGGACGCAAGAACACCGGGCTGGATGCGGTGCGCTGGGCAGTCGAGATGACACGCCGTGGTGCCGGTGAAATATTGCTCACCAGCATGGATCGTGATGGCACCAAAGCTGGTTTTGATCTGACCTTGACGCGTGCTGTCAGCGATGCCGTCAGCGTCCCCGTGATTGCCTCTGGTGGTGTCGGCACGCTGGATCATCTCGCCGACGGCATCCAGCTCGGTGGCGCTGACGCCGTGCTGGCTGCCAGCATTTTTCACTACGGTGAATTTACTGTTGCACAGGCCAAGGCCAGGATGTCCGAGCGCGGCATTCCGGTCAGAATCCCGTCATGAAATGGCTTGATTCGGTCCGATGGGACGCCCAGGGCCTGGTGCCCGTGATTGCGCAGGAAGCCAGTTCCGGCGATGTCCTGATGTTTGCCTGGATGAACCGCGAAGCGTTGCAGCAAACCGCCGAACTTCGGCGCGCGGTCTATTTCAGTCGCTCCCGCAACAAGCTCTGGTTCAAGGGCGAAGAGTCGGGTCACGTGCAAATAGTGCATGAAATCCGGCTCGACTGCGATCAGGATGTGATCCTGCTCAGAGTGACCCAGACCGGACACGAACCGGGCATCGCCTGCCACACCGGGCGCCACAGCTGCTTCTTCAGTGTGCTCGACAATGGCGACTGGAAAGCAACCGAGCCGGTCTTGAAAGATCCGCGAACCATCTACAGCTAAGGACCTATGTCTGCTCAAGTTTCTGCCGCCGATTCGCTTGCCGCCTTGTCCCGCGTCATAGAAAGCCGCCTGCCACAAAACGGCGGCGATGCCACCACCAGCTACGTGGCGCGGCTCTTGCACAAAGGGCCCGACGCCTTTTTGAAGAAGATTGGCGAAGAAGCGACTGAAGTTGTGATGGCGGCCAAAGACGCCGA
>JBAXFI010000011.1:0-44556 GCA_037139995.1 Comamonadaceae bacterium
GAGATCGCCTGGGCGGTATTGGTGGCGCAGGCGAACAGCGAATCTTCGACGTGGATCACGCCCGGCAAGCCCAGGGCGTATTTGGCGACATCTGGCACATCGACGACGCTGCCGATGTTGGCACCGCAGCGGCAGACAAAGACACCAATCTTGGCTTCATCTTGCGAGACATCCTTTTCCACCGGATAGACCCGGTCCGTCGAGAGCTGGCCGCGCCGCGACTTGAGCAGGTTGGCGACCTGGGCGCCAGCACCGCTGGCCCCCATCACCGACTCAGGAATGTCCATCGGCCCCTGGAAGGCGCCGCTCGTGAAAATGCCAGGTCGGCTGGTCTGCAGCGGGTTGAAGGGCTCAACCTTGCAAAAGCCGTGATGGTTGAGTTCAATGCCAAAAACTTTGGAAAAACGCTGGGCATCCTTGGGCGGTGCCAGACCGACCGAGAGCACCACCAGTTCGAAGAATTCCTCGACCACCCCGTCCGGTGTGATGTAGCGGATCGAGACGTCACCGGTCACCGGGTCTTCGCTGCCGACAGAGACGTAGCTGCGCACGAAATGCACGTCGGGCAGATTCTGCGCGCGCTGGTAGAAGCGCTCAAAGTCCTTGCCGTAGGAGCGAATGTCGTTGTGAAAAATCTTGGCGTGCATATCCGGCAGGTGGTCCTTGGCCAGGATCACCTGCTTCTGCGTGTACGAGCAGCACACGGCAGAGCAGTAGCTGTTGGCGCCTTCGGGGTTAACCTGGCGCGAGCCGACGCAGTGAATCCAGGCGATCTTGTGCGGATGCTTCTTGTCCGAGGGCCGCAGGATCTGCCCCTCGTGCGGACCGGTCGAACACAGCAGGCGCTCGAAGTCCATGCTGGTGACGACGTTCTTGAACACGCCGTAGCCGTAATCGTTGCGCGGCAGCGGGTTGTAGGTTTCGTAACCGGGCGACAGGATGATGGCGCCGACCTTGACCTTGATTTTTTCGGGTCGCTGGCTGAAGTCGATGGCGTCGTTTTCACAGACGGCCTGGCAGATATTGCAGGTCTTGTCCTTCAGGAACAGGCAGCTGTCGTCGATGTAAGTGACCAGCGGCACGGCTTGCGCAAAGTAGATGTGCACCGCCTTGTTCAGCGACAGTTCCTGATTGAAGGGGTCGGGGATTTTGACCGGGCAGCGCTCGACGCAGGCGGTGCATCCTGTGCATTTGTCGGCGTTGACGTAGCGCGGTTTTTTCAGCAGCGTGACGGTGAAGTCTCCGGGCTGGCCCTCGACGCTGTCGACGTCGGTGTAGGTCATCAGCTGGATGTTGGGCGCCCGGTCGGTTTCGATGAACTTCGGCGACTCGATGCACATCGAGCAGTCGTTGGTCGGGAAGGTCTTGTCGAGCTGCGACATCTTGCCGCCGATGGTCGGCGACTTCTCGACCAGGTAGACCTTGTAACCATCCGTTGACAGGTCGAGCGCGGACTGGATGCCGCTGATGCCGCCACCGATGACCATCACATCGCCCATGTTGTCGTCCGCCGGACGAAACACGTTCTGTGTGTTCCATTGCTGCTGTAAGAGTCCAAATTCCACGTTGGTGTCCTCGGCTAGATTGCTTCGCGGATGATTTCGGTGATGTCCTTGATCTCGATCGAGGCACCGCCGTCAGCACGGCCCAAGCGACTGTCTTCGAAATTGGTGATGCAGTAAGGACAGGATGTCACCAGGACCTGCGCGCCGGTCACGGCCGCCTGCTCCAGGCGCACGTCGGAGAAGCGCTCGCCCTTGGGCGTTTCCATCCAGATGCGACCACCGCCACCGCCGCAGCAGAAGCTGTTCTTGCGGTTCTCGGCCATCTCGGTCAATTGCAGTCCCGGTACGCTCTTGAGTGCTTCGCGCGGCTGATCGAAGATGCCGTTGTGACGGCCCAGGTAGCAGGGATCGTGATAGGTGACGTTCTTGGCGACTTCCTTGGTCAGCTTCAAACGGCCCTCGCCAATCAACTGGTGGATGAATTCCGTGATGTGCACCACCTCGAAATGCACCATGAACTCGGGGTACTCGTTCTTGAAGCTGTGATAGCAGTGCGGCGACGAAACCAGGATCTTCTTGACACCGTTGCCGACCAGCTGAGCGATGTTTTGCCGCGCCAGCTTGCGGAACAGTGGCTCATCGCCGGTCTTGCGGATGCTCTCGCCGCAGCAACTCTCGTCGGTGCCGAGGATGCCGAAGTTCACGCCCGCCGCCTGCAGTATCTCGACCGTGGCCTTGGCTATTTTCTTGCCGCGCGGATCGTATGAGAGGTAGCAACCGGGGGAGTACATGACTTCCATGCCCTCCTCGAAACGCTTGACACCCAAGCCGTTGGCCCAGTCGGCCCGCTTGGAGCGCGCTTCGCCGAACGGATTGCCCTCGGCCCGCAGGCTGGCAGCCACACCCGGAATGGGCGAGGCCCCGCCGGCGAAGACGTCGTACTCGGTGGCGACACGACGCAGCGCGACGCCGGACTCGATCTGCTTGACGTCGCGCGGACAGACCTGCGGACATTTGCCGCACGTAGTGCAACGCCAGATGTCCTCGCTGTCGATCTCGGTCAGGCCGAAAGTGGCTTCGCGCACGAGTTTGCGCATGCTGAATTTGGAAACCCTGTTCCACGGGCAGACGGTATCGCACATGCCGCACTGGTAACAGGATTTGAAAGCATCGCCACCGGCTGCCTTGATGGCATCGATGATTTCTTTTTGGGGGGCTACGGTTTCCATGCCTCAGGCCTTCGACATTCTTGCCAGGGTGTCCAGCACTTGCTGCAAACCGTGTTTATCTATCATGGCGCCGATGCCGATCTCGACATCGCCGAGCTTGGGCTGATCCTCTTCGACTTCCTCTTCGCGCTCGACGTAAATCAGGGCCTCGGCATGGCACCACTCGACGCACTTGGGCTGGTCCAGCGCCGGGGTCTCCTCACACATGTCGCATTTGAGCGGCAGGCCCGAATCGGGTTCCTTGAACAGGTCGCGCGAAGGGCAGGAGGCGCGGCAGAAATCGCATTCGTTGTATTCCTTGCCGTCGATGATGTACTTGTCGCGCCCGGTGCATTCCGACTCGGTGTACTCGCCGGCATAGACCGGCAGGTAGATGTCGCGCAGCGGCAGGCGCACGATGCGGATGCGTGAGCGCGCCGGGTTGTTGCTGCTGTAGCGCGGCGTTGCGTGCCACGAAGAACAGATCACCTCGCAGGCCTTGCAGCCGTTGCATTTGTCGGCGTCAATGGTGATCGACTTGACGATTTTCTTGACCTTAGCCATGGCCGTAAATCCCCTTCTGCTCAAATTCCTCGGCGACGAAATCCATTTCAAGGTCGTGCAGCGATTCCTTGGTCGGAATGCCCTGATCGTTGAATCCCTTGAGCTTGTAGTACTGGTCCAGCAACTCCTTCTCCAGATCGGGGAAGCGCTTCCTCCAGTGGTCCTCCGGTGGCCTGTCGTCGACGCGCCGCAGGCCACGGCGCACATTGAGTGCGCGCATCAGGGTGCGGGTACGCGTCGCTGACTTCCACACATCGTCCTTGCTCATCTTGATGCCGGTGCCGGCCGTGACGAACTCCGCATAATTGTGGATGTGGTAGGGCGGCTTGAGCGGGAACGATGAGAGGCCGGCGCACATGCCCAGGGCGTCGTCAATGTAGTGCATCTTCTCCATCCAGTCGACGATCTCGCAACTGGCCTCGACCGTCGGGTAGTAGGGATTGGACATTTCGCCGCGCGGCTCCCAATCGACGTAGTACTTCTTGAACTTCTCGTCGGGCACCTGGAACCAGTCCTTGACAAACTCTTCGCGCAATTCGCGCGTGGCAAAGGGCTCCTGCGGAAACTGGCCTTCGATCTGCGTGATGTTGATCTTCTCGCCGGTCGAGTACATCAGGTAGTAGACCGGATTGAGCATGCCCAGCTTGAGCGGCAACTGCTCGTGCTTCTTGATGGTGTTGTGATCGTACTTTTCCGCGCCCTTGCCGATGCGACGCGCGGCCCAGTAGGTACCGTCGGCCAGGTAGTCGCCGATGCCTTCACGGCGCACCATCTTCTCCAGCAGGTAGTAAAAGCGCCCCTCGGTATCCTCGGGCATACCGGGGAAGTCTTCCATGGTCAGGATGCCGGCCTCCAGCAGTTCCAGGCCGAAAGCCATCGCCTGCGGTGCAGAGAAACCGTCGACGCCGTACTCGGTGGCCTTTTGCGCGATCTTGAAACCAAAGTCCAGGTCCGAGAAGGCTGCCATGGTGTAGGTCAGCTTCGAATAGCACTTCATCATGTAGGTGGGCAGACCCGGCACCGAGATCGTGGCGCCGCACTTCATCGGGCAGTTGTGGCAACTGATCAGGCGTGTGCGCACGTTCTCCTGGGTTTCCTTCCACTTCTGCTCGATTTCATGGGTCCAGAAATCCTTGCGCCGGGTGCGCGAATTGCCCCAGGTGAAGTTGGTGGTGTGCCATTCTTCATCGACGATGGCCATTTCCTGCGGCGAACCCAGGCCCTGCAGAATCGGCGGCACACCCTGGATCGGATGGTCGGCGCGATACTTGATGTACTTGAGAACGCCGTCGCACAGTTCCATGTACTTGACCGGGTCGGCGACGTTGATGTCCTTGGTGCCGCGCACGGCGACCGCCTTCAGGCCCTTGTCGCCCATCACGGCGCCGATGCCGCCGCGGCTTGCGCTGGAGCGCCCCTGCTCGATCGAGGCAAAGAAAACCCGGTTCTCTCCGGCCAGGCCAATGGCAGCGACCTGGATGTCGGGGTCTTTCAGTTCCCTGCGGATGGCCTCGGAGGTTTCGGTGGCGCCCAGGCCCTTGAGGTGCGAGGCGTCACGGATCTCGACCTTGTCGTTGTTGATCCACAGGTAAACCAGTTCCTCGGACTTGCCGCTGATGACGATCTTGTCGTAGCCGGCGTACTTGAGTTCGGGGGCAAAGAAGCCGCCCATCATGGAATACGCCATCAGCTTGGTTTGCGGCGAGATGGTCGAGACGATGGTGCGGTTGCTGCCGGGGGCTGCTGTTCCACAGAGCAGTCCACTGCTGAAGATCAGCAGGTTTTCAGGGGAGAAAGCATCCGTCTCTGCCGGCACCCGGTCCCACATGATTTTGGCGTTGGTGCCCAGGCCCCCCATGAAAAGGCGGGTGTCATTCGGGTCGGTTTCGACGCGGTCAATGCTGCCTCGCGTGAGGTCCACTTCCAGGTCAAACCCAATTTCTCCGTAGCGCATATTTCTGGTCCTCTGTCAAACGTGCTTCCAGCCTGGTGCGCGACGCGCCAGAAAGGCGGCCAGCCCCTCATTGGCGTCGTGTGTCTTCATCAGGCGTTCAAGGTAAAGGGTCTCCACTTCCTGCAAGCGTGCGCGCAGGCTGCGAATCAGCGGGCCCCGCGCAGCAGCCACCGCGCAGGCCAGCGCCGCGGCGCTCTTGGGCGCGAGATGCTGGTCAAAATATTGCAGGGCTGCGCTCTCGGGGTCGTCGGCAACCGTCTGCACCAGGCCCATGGCCTTGGCCTCGACGCCGCTGATGGAGCGACCGGAAAAAAGAAGGTCTTCGGCATCGGGCAGGTTAACGCGGTAGGGCAACAGACAGGAAGCGGCCGGCGCAAACACACCCAGGCTCATTTCAGGCTGACCGAGCTTGGCCTCCGGTGTGGCAAAAATCGGACCGCCAGCCAGTGCCACTTCAAGACCGCCACCCAGACACTGTCCACGAACCACGGTCAGGATCGGCAGCGGGAACTCGACCATGGTGATGATCAGCGCGTGCAGCGCAGCAAGCATCCCGGCGCAGCGCTCGGCCACGTGCTCTTCGACGCTGGCGCCAAAGCTGAAATGCGTTCCTTCAGCATCGAGCAACACGCCGCGCAGACCGGGTGACGCACGATGCGCATCGAAGGCTGCCTGCAGACAGGCAATCATCGCGGCGTCGACGATGTTGGCCTTCGGCCGATCCAGCCGCAGGCGCAACAAGGCGCCGTCGCGATCAAGCCAGACTTTGAGGGGAGAGGTCGTGTTTGCTTCAGTCATATCGATTCAATTCCTGAGTCTTTCATCCCGGACTTGGCATCTGTCATCCAGTGCGCGACAGCTGTCATCCCGGACTTGGCATCTGTCATCCAGTGCGCGACAGCTGTCATCCCGGACTTGATCCGGGATCCAGTGCCTCGCGAACGCTGGATTGCGGATCGAGTCCGCAATGACAAGGCAATAGTCCGCAATGACAAGGCAAAAGTCCGCAATGACACGGCAAGAGTCCGTAATGACATGGCAAGAGTCCGCAACGAGACCATGAGTGTTAGCGGCCATCGCTGCGCTCAGCCCTTGCGCTTGGCCTTGGGCTGAATCGAGTCGTGCAGCGGGCCGACCCAGCTCTCACCGGCTGCCAGCTTTTGCCGCAGCAAGACGAAATCGGCTTCGCGGTCTTCCTTGGTGCCTTCGTTGAAAGCGGTGAAGCCGGCGCGCGCTTCGGTCATCATGTTCAGTGCCAGCCAGGCGCGCGAGTTTTCCTTGTTCTTGTCCCAGGCTTCGAGCTTGGGTTTGCGCAGCTCTTCCAGCGTCTTGGTGGTGCAATCCGGGAAGGTCAGCAGGATCTTGGAACACAGTTCCTCAACCCTCGCATCGAGCATGGACAGGTCTACCGTGCCGCGCGCCATCAGGGCCTTGCCTTCCTTCAGCGCGCCACCCGTCTTGGGTTCACCAAAGCAGAAGCGGCCATGGTCGTCCACCATCTGTTTCGTTTCCACCAGCGGATTGGCAACGAACTTGCCATCGACCTTGAGCGCCGGCACGACATCGGTCAGGATGCCCATCCAGCTTGCCTTGTGCGCCGAGAACGGCTCGCACAGCACGCAGGCCGCCATGGCGCGCTCGGCGCCGGCGATCACGGGCAGGAAGTCGGTGGCGCCGCCAATCGGTGCCGAGCCATGCTTGGGGCCGGCCTGGCCGAAGCGCGCCAGATCCTGCGCCACCGAGAAGTCGCAGGCCATGCCGATTTCCTGGCCGCCGCCGATGCGCATGCCATTGACACGGCAGATCACCGGCTTGTCGCACAACAAAATGGCGCTGACCATGTCGTTGAACAGCCGCATGTATTGACGGTATTCCTGCGGATGACCGGCGTAGTACTCGGCGTATTCCTTGGTGTTGCCACCGGTGCAAAAAGCCTTGTCGCCGGCGCCGGTGAAGACGACGCAAACGACGTCGCGTGCGTTGGCGGCAGCGCGCATGGCGAGGATCACGCCCTTGACCATGTCGGTGGTGTAGGAGTTGTACTGGCTCGGGTTGTCCAGCGTGATCCAGGCGTTGAAGAGGCCTGGCACGACGCTACCGTCGGGCATGCGTGCCGGGCGCTTTTCGTATTTGACACCGGGTTTGGAAATGTCATCGACCAGATCGTGGTTCTTGAAGTCGCGTGTCATGGGTGTGCTCCTTAAGTTGATTTGAAGGGGATTGTCATTGCCGGCAAAAGGGCTGTCATTGCGGACAGAAAAAGGTTGTCATTGCGGGCAGAAAAGGGTTGTCATGCCGGACTCGATCCGGCATCCATGCCTTCTTGGGCGCACTGGATTGCGGGTCGAGCCCGCAATGACAACGAGCGGCGGCAATGACAGCTAAATGGGTCACGTGTTCGCATTCATCACGCTGGCGTCAGCACCGCGCGCCGCTTGATCTCGCGGTGATGCACGGCGGGAAAGATCTGGTTGATGTTGTCCAGCGGGTGCTCTTCAACAAACGGGCCGAGTTGTACCTTGCCATCGAGCACCAGATCGAGTGCGGCCGGGTAGTACTCGGGCGGGCAGCCCCAGTTGCCCAAAGCGCGCGCGTCGAAGGCCATCAGGTTGGACAGTCGGACTTCCACGCGGTCCATCGTGAAACCAACCACCGACAGGGTGGCACCATGCACCAGCAGGCCAAAGGCGGACAACTGCCCGGCGGCGGTGCCGGAACATTCAAAAATCTGCCACTCGGTGCTGCGCAAGCCGTTCTGCTTGGCAAAGGCCTGGATCGCGGCCTTCAAGGCCTTGGTGTCGTGGTTGCGGGCGTTCAGTGTGAGGGAAGCGCCGCCATGCGCTGCGATGGAGGCGAGCTTTTCGTCATCGACGTCGATGGCCACGACCTTGGCACCGAAGGCGCGCGCCACCTGAACGCAGTAGCCACCAACGCCGCCGGCGCCAATCACCACCGCCAGACTGCCGGGCGTGACACCGGCGCGACGCACTGCCTGGTACGGTGTGGTGAGTGCATCCGCGATGATGGAGACTTGCGCCAGATTCAAACCGATGCCGGCAAGGCGCTTTTCGTCAACTTCGCACAGGCCGCGCCCGGGAACCACGATGTGCGACGCGAAACCACCTTGAATGTCGTTGCCCGGCATTTTTTGCGCGCGGCAGATCGTCTGCAGTCCGCGCTTGCACAAATCACACTCACCGCAGGGCAGCACGGCCGGAATGATCACCGCTTTGCCGAGCCAGGCCTCGGCGCCCGCGCCGGCTGCCACCACGTGGCCGCTGATCTCGTGCCCCAGGGTCAGGGGCAGTGCGACGTTGGTCCGCACGCCATCGTAGTAGTAGCCCAGATCGGTGTGGCAGACGCCGCAGCCGGCAATCGCCACCACCACTTCACCGGCCGCGGCTGCAGCGCTGAAGGCGACCCGCTCGAACGGTTCACCTGGCTTGTTCATTTGCCAACGGTAGGCCTGGATGCTCATTTCTTGTCTCCTGCTCAAAGATGGACGGATGGGAAGTTTTGCAATTGTCGTATATTAGTACCTAATTACCATCAATGCCAGAAAAATTTTTGAAAAATGGATGGGCCGCCGCTGATTTCAGTCAAACTCAACACTTTGGCACCGGTCCCGCAAGGTTTTAATTCGAAGGAGAGCAACTTGCAAGAACAAATTTCGGCCCCGAGCAGTGTCTCCATTGCACTGGCGGGCAGCGGTGGCAGCGGCGTCATGACCGCCGGCACCGTGCTGCTGGCGGCTGCCGCCAAGGCGGGCGCCTATGGACTGATGGTGCGCACCAGCGGGCCGCAGATTCGGGGTGGCGAGGCGGCTGCTCTGGTACGGCTGGGACCACAGCCGATCAGTTCGCTCGATGACGGCTTTGACCTGTTGCTGGCGATCGACTGGCAAAACGTCAATCGCTTTGCTGACGAGATTGTGCTCGGACCGCGCAGCGTGCTCATCGGTGACCCGGACGAGGGCGAGGCGCCAGAGGTTTTCAAGGCCACGGGGGCGCGATACATTCCCCTGAGTCTGAAGAAGATGGCCAAGGAAATTCCGGGTTGCTGGATCAATATGCTGGCGCTGGGGATTTCCGGCACGCTGGCCGGCTTGCCCTTGCAGGCCATGCAGGATGCGGTGCGTGAGTCATGGAAAAAGCCGGACACGCTGGAGGCCAATCTGCTGGCCGTGGCCCGAGGTGCGCAAGCGGCTGCCGATATGGCCGAGCAGTTGGCGACAAATGGCGGACCGATGGCACAGCTGCAAGGTGGCGCTGCACCCGACACCAAGCGCTGGATGATCAGCGGCAATGAAGCTGCCGGTTTTGGCGCGATTCGCGGTGGCGTGCGTTTTGTTGCGGCCTATCCGATCACTCCGGCAACCGAGGTGCTGGAATGGCTGGCGCCGAGTCTTATCAAGGTCGGTGGCACCCTGCTGCAGGCCGAGGACGAACTCGCATCCATCAATATGATCATTGGAGCTGCCTACGGCGGCGTGCCTTCGCTCACCGCCACGGCCGGCCCCGGGCTGGCCCTGATGACAGAAGCGATTGGTCTGGCCGTTGCTGCGGAAGTGCCGATCGTGGTGGTCGATGTGATGCGCGGTGGACCCTCCACCGGCATTCCTGCCAAGAGTGAGCAAAGCGATTTGTCGTTTGCCGTCAGTGGCCTGCACGGTGATGCACCGCGGTTGGTGGTGGCGCCGAGTTCGATTTCGGACTGCCTGGGCGCGACCCAGTGGGCAGTGCAGCTGGCCGAGGCCCTGCAGGCGCCGGCGATTGTGCTGTCGGACCAGTACATGGGACAGTCGCGCGCCATCATAGATCGGCCCGCAGACAGTGACAGTGTGACTCAGCGATTGACTGCGCCAGCGAACGCGCCTGACTACAAGCGCTACCGCAACACGGAGTCCGGTGTTTCGCCGATGGCCATTCCCGGCACCGAAGGCGTGAGTTACACGGCCGACGGCCTCGAACACTCCGAAGCAGGTATTCCCAGCAGCCAGTCCAAGGACCATGTGCTGCAACTCAACAAGCGCGAGCGCAAACTCGCGTTGCACGACTACGGCCCTTACTGGGCTGACGTTGAAGGCGATGCCGACGCCGTGGTGATCACGTTTGGTTCGAGCTCGGGCCCGGCGCGCGAGGCGGTGGCCCGCGCCCGCGCCATGGGTGTCAATCTGCGTCTGATGGTCCTGCGTCTGCTGGCGCCGGCTCGACCGGAGCAGATGACTGCAGCGCTGCAAGGTGTCAAACACGTTATCGTGGTGGAACAGAACCACGGCGCCCAGCTGTACCGCTATCTGCGTGCCTGGTACGACTTCCCGCAACCCCCGGCCAGTTACCACCGCCCCGGGCCCTTGCCGCTGCGTCCCGGAGAATTATTGAACGCCCTGCTTGAGTGGAGGAATGCACAATGAACGATATCGTCAACGAAGCACCGGCAGTACCGGTCCAGGTTCTGACCGCTGCCAACTTCAAGTCGAGCTACAAGCCGATCTGGTGCCCGGGTTGTGGCGACTACACGGTGCTGAGCTCGGTCACCAAGGCCTTGGCCATCATGGGTGTGCCACCGAAAGATTGTGCGGTGGTCTCCGGCATCGGCTGCTCGTCGCGCATACCGGCTTACACCACCTGTTATGGCTTTCATGGCGTGCATGGCCGCTCGCTGGCGGCTGCCACCGGTCTCAAGGTCGCGCGGCCTGATCTGCAGGTGCTGGTGGCGGGTGGCGATGGTGATGGGTACTCGATTGGCGGCAACCACTTCTTGCACGCCTGCCGGCGCAACGTGGACATGACTTACCTGGTGATGGACAACCATGTCTACGGCATGACCAAAGGCCAGCCTTCACCCACCACCGAGCCCGACTGGGATTCCAAGCTTTCGCCTGGCGGCACCGGTGTGCGCGTCTTTAACCCGCCGGTGGTGGCGCTGGCCTCGGGCGCCAACTTTGTCGCGCGCGCCTTTGCCGGCGATCTGCATGGCACAGCCGACATCATTGCCAAGGCAATGCAACACCCCGGCTTTTCTTTTGTTGAAATACTGAGTCCCTGCGTTACCTTCCGACCGGAACAGCGTGACTGGCGCAAGCTGGTGCGAGCAGCCGTCGTGCCAAGCACTGACGACGCCGGGCGCGCCGCCCGGCGCCTGATGACCGACGACGGCCTGAATATCGGGATTCTGTACGCTGGCAACCGGGCGCCGTATCAGGCCTCGGTGCGCGCGGCGGGCTGTAGCGTGGCCGAACTGGAAGCGGAGTTTGCCTTATGAGTCAGACCAACAACAACGCAGCACTCAAGCTGCCGGGCACACTGCAGGACTTCATGGCGCAGGCGCTGCAGATGGAGCTTGACGCGGCCGAGCGCTACAACGAATTTGCCGACATGATGGAAACCCACAACAATCTGGAGGTGGCGCAGTGGTTTCGCAAGATGGCTGAAGTCGAGGGCAAACACGCCGATCAGATCATGAGCGAGATGGGCTGGAGTGAAGCACCCTCGGGCTTGCGCATGGCGCCGCTGTTGACGGGTCTTGAGGCGCCCGAGTCAGCGTCGGACGCTGAACTGCATTACCTGATGCAGCCCTGGCACGTGTTGCAACTGGCGCTCGCAAACGAGCAGCGGGCCGAGCGCTTCTTTGCCAAACTGGCAAGTCTGGCCACAGTCGAATCGGTGCGCAAGGCGGCGCTCGAACTGCAGCAGGAAGAAGCCGAGCACATCGAGATGGTGCAGGCCTGGCTCAAGAAGGTTCCGCAGCCCACGGCCAGTTGGGATCAGGATCCCGATCCTCCGCGCTACGACAGCTAGGGCCCGATCCAATTTCTGCTTCCTGCTGGTAAACCCCGGTGCAACCGGGGCGCACTGGTGATTAAGATAATGGCTTGGCTTAGCATATTGAAATTAACATGAGCGCTGACATGGACAATTCTTCCTGCACAGAGACGGCATTGCCGTTGGCTCATTTGTTTTCGGCTGAACTGGGTGCCGTGCGGCTTGACCCGGTAGCTCGGCCATCGATCCGCCGCACGCGATCTGCTTCCACATCACTACCAACAGGAGATAGACAATGAGCTTGAAGAAAACACTGCCGATGCTGGCCGCATTGGCAATGGCGACCGCGGCGTATGCCGACATCAACGTGGGCGTCACGGTATCGGCAACCGGTCCTGCCGCTTCCCTGGGCATCCCGGAGAAAAATACGATCGCCCTGATGCCCACCACCATCGCCGGGCAGAAGATCAACTACATCGTTCTCGATGACGCATCGGACACCACAGCAGCGGTGACCAACGCTCGCAAGCTGATCAATGAATACAAGGTCGATGTGCTGCTGGGTTCCACCACCACACCGAACTCGCTGGCCATGATTGACGTGGCTGCCGAGGCGCAGACACCCATGATTTCGATGGCGGCATCGGCGCGCATCGTCGAGCCGCAGGACGCCAAGAAGCGCTGGGTCTTCAAGACGCCGCAGAACGACATCATGATGTCGCTGGCGATCGTCAGCCACATGGCCGACAGTGGCGTCAAGAGCGTCGGCTTTATCGGTTTTTCGGATGCTTATGGTGAAGGCTGGTACCAGGAGTTCAGCAAGATTGCCGCGCTAAAGAGCATCCAGATCATTGCCAACGAGCGCTACAACCGCACCGACACCTCGGTGACCGGACAGGTACTCAAGATTGTGGCTGCCAAGCCCGACGCAGTTTTGATCGCAGCGTCTGGCACACCGGCCGTGCTGCCGCAGCGTGCTTTGAAGGAACGCGGCTACAGCGGCAAGTTCTACCAGACCCACGGTGTTGCCAACAACGACTTCCTGCGCGTTGGCGGCAAGGATGTGGAGGGCACCTTCCTGCCCTCCGGCCCGGTGCTGGTGGCAGCGCAACTGCCGGCCGACCATCCGCTGAAGAAATCCTCGGCCGACTATGTCGCCAGATATGAGAAAGCCAACGGCGCCGGTTCGGTCTCGACCTTTGGTGGCCACGCCTGGGATGCCGGCAAGCTGATGGAAGCTGCGGTGGGTCCGGCGCTTAAGAAGGCCAAACCCGGCACAGCTGAATTCCGTGCTGCTCTGCGTGATGCGCTGGAGACGGTCAAGGAAGTGGCCGGCGCGCACGGTGTCTTCAATATGTCGCCTACCGACCACCTGGGCCTGGATCAGCGCGCCCGCGTGATGGTCAAGATCGAGGGCGGTGCCTGGAAATTCCAGCCCTGATGGACGGTCAGGTCGCCTTGCTGCTGGCGCAGGACGGCATCGTCAATGGTGCGGTCTACGCGCTGATGGCCTTGGCGCTGGTGCTGGTGTTTTCGGTCACCAAGGTGATCTTTATTCCGCAAGGCGAGTTTGTAGCATTTGGCGCGCTGACCATGGCCTTGCTGCAGGCCGGGCGCGCACCTGGAACGCTGTGGTTGCTGCTGGCGCTGGCAGCGCTGACCCTGCTGGTGGAGTCTGTGAGACACCAGCGAGGGGTCGCGGTAGACTGGAAATCAACGGCCTTCTGGGCCGTTTTGCTGCCGGCACTGGCTGCGCTTCTGGTGCTGCTGCTGCGGCCCACTTCAATGTTCGGGCAGGCCGCGACCACCTTATTGGTCATCACACCGCTGGGCCCGCTGGTGTATCGCCTGGCGTACCGGCCGCTCGCCGACGCCACCGTGTTAACGCTGCTGATTGTGTCGGTCGCCCTGCATGGTGTGCTGGTTGGCATGGGGCTGTTGTTCTTTGGCGCCGAGGGTTCGCGCACCAGTGCTTTTTCAGAGCTCCGGCTTGAGCTCGGCGGCATTCCAGTCAGCGGCCAATCCTTGGTCGTGATGGGAGTGGCCAGTCTGCTCGTGGTCGGCATGTTTCTGTTTTTTGAACGCACCATCATCGGCAAGGCTTTGCGCGCGACGGCCATGAACCGGATCGGTGCCCGCTTGATGGGCATACCGACCGAACTCTCAGGCGACTTGAGTTTTGCACTGGCGGCGCTGATAGGTGGTGTCTCGGGCCTCCTGATTGCTCCGCTGACCACGGTCTACTACGACACCGGATTCCTGATCGGTCTGAAAGGTTTTGTGGCAGCCATCATCGGCGGCCTGACCAGTTATCCCCTGGCCTTGTTCGGGGCGCTGCTGGTGGGTCTGCTCGAATCATATTCTTCCTTCTGGGCCAGCGCGTTCAAGGAAGTGATTGTGTTCACCCTGATCATTCCGGTTCTGTGGTGGCGTTCGCTCAACAGTCATCACGTCGAGGACGAAGAATGACGAAACGCCGACTCACTCTGCTGGCTGTCGCACTGTTGCTGGCGGCCTGGGGCTTTTTGCCCGAGTTCACCGTCACCATGCTCAACTACATTGGTTTGTACGCACTGGTTGCCGTTGGCCTGGTGATGCTGACCGGTGTTGCCGGCATGACCTCGTTTGGGCAGGCGGCGTTTGTCGGTCTGGGCGCCTACGCGACGGCCTGGTTTTGTACTGCCCCTGCTGGCGCTGCTTTGTTCGGTCTGTCGCCAGGATCGACTGCGCTGCCCTGGATCGGGCTGGCCGCCGGACTGCTTTTGAGTGCTGCCGTTGCCTGGTGCCTGGGCGCGGTGACCCTGCGCCTGTCAGGGCATTACCTGCCGCTGGGCACGATTGCCTGGGGCCTGAGCCTGTATTTTCTGTTTGGCAACCTGGAATTCCTCGGTGGGCACACGGGGCTGGCCGGACTGCCGGCACTGACGCTCGCAGGCCTTGAGTTGCGTTCGGTGCGTGAGCTGGGACTGCTGACCTGGGCCGTTCTGCTGCTCACGCTGTGGGCCTTGCACAACCTGCTTGATTCGCGTGAGGGGCGCGCCATTCGTGCGCTCAAGACCGGGCGCGTGATGGCAGAAAGCATGGGAGTGGATACGGCCCGTTACCGCATCAAGGTCTTTGTTCTGGCGGCCCTGCTGGCGGGTCTGTCGGGCTGGATGTACGCACATCTGCAGCGCTTTGTGAATCCGACACCCTTCAATCTGAACATCGGCATTGAATACCTTTTCATGGCGGTGGTTGGAGGTGCCGGCCACCTGTGGGGTGCACTGCTGGGCGCCGCCTTGATCACCCTGATGAAGCAGTACCTGCAGGACATCTTGCCCAGCCTGCTGGGCAGCAGTGGCAACTTCGAGGTGATTGTGTTTGGTCTCCTGATGCTGCTGGTGTTGCAGCGCTTCTCCGATGGTTTGTGGCCTAGTCTGGCCAGACGGGTCAACCGCTACCTGAAGGCTCCCCCAGCGGCCAGCAATGGCAGGGGCGACGCGTTGGCGCAGCGCCCGCTGCCAGAGCGAGGCAGCGTCGTGCTCGATGCCAAGTCTGTGAGCAAGAGATTTGGTGGACTGCTGGCCAACAACAACGTTGACCTGCAGGTGCGCTCCGGCGAAATCCACGCCCTGATCGGCCCGAATGGCGCTGGCAAGAGCACCTTCTTCAACATGATTTCAGGCGTTGACGATCCGACTACGGGCTCGGTGCGCCTGCTCGGGCGCGACATGCGCGCGCAGGCCTCACGTGTTTTCGCCGCAGTCGGTCTGGCACGCACCTTCCAGCACGTGCGCCTGCTGGGCAACCGCAGTGTGCTCGACAACGTCGCGCTGGGTGCACATCTGCGCGGTCACAGCGGCTGGATCGCCTCCATGCTGCGTCTGGACCGGGCGGAGGAAGCGGCTCTGATGCGCGAGGCGACGCGCCAGATCGAGCGCTGTGGCCTGGCGCCGCAGCTGCATGAAACAGCGGCCTCACTGGCCCTGGGACAGCAGCGCATTGTCGAGATTGCGCGGGCGCTGGCGGCACGCCCCAGCGTGCTCCTGCTTGATGAACCGGCCGCCGGTTTGCCCTACATGGAGAAGCAGGCGCTGGCGCGCCTCCTGGGTCAGTTGCGTGAGGAGGGCATGGCCATTCTGGTGGTGGAACACGATATGGAATTTGTCATGAACATCGCCGACCGGATCACGGTGCTGGAGTTTGGTCAGGTCATAGCGCGCGGCACGCCAGCCCAGGTGCAGGTCGATCCGAAAGTGCTGGCCGCTTATCTGGGCGGCGCCGAGGAGGAAGCCAAGCCATGACACAGCCTCTGCTTGAACTCAAGAAACTGAGCGTTTGTTACGGTGAGGTCGAGGCTGTGCATCAGGTCGATCTGGTGGTGCACACCGGCGAAATCGTGACCGTGATCGGGCCCAATGGCGCTGGCAAGTCCACCCTGCTGATGGCTGCGATGGGGCTGCTGCCCAGCAAAGGCGAAATCTGGCTCGAAGGTAGCGTGATTCGCCGCCCGTCGGTTCATGCCCTGGTGACGGGTGGTGCCGCGCTGGTGCCGGAGCGGCGCGAATTGTTTGGTGAGATGTCGGTGCAGGACAACCTCCTGCTGGGCGGTTTCTCGCGCTGGCGGCGCGGTCTGCGCGACCAGAATGAATGTCGGGACGAGGTGTATGCCATCTTCCCGCGTCTGGATGAGCGGCGCATGCAGATGGCTTCCACGCTGTCCGGTGGCGAGCGGCAAATGCTGGCGATTGGCCGCGCACTGATGGCCAAGCCCAAGTTGCTGATGCTCGATGAGCCCTCGCTGGGTCTGGCGCCGAACATTGTGCGCGAGGTGCTGCAGGTGGTGGTGAGCTTGCGCCAGCACGGCGTCTCGATCCTGCTGGTCGAGCAGAACGCGCGCGCCGCACTCGCCGTGGCAGACCGCGCCTATGTGCTGGAGATGGGCAGCATTGCCCTGACCGGCAAGTCCAGCGATCTGGCGAGCGATCCACGCATCATTGAAACCTACCTGGGCATTGGTGGCCGCAAGGCGGCTGCGGCGCCTTCATAGTCGTCATGCCGGACGGCGCTGTCATCCCGGACTTGATCCGGGATCCAGTGCCACGCCACCACTGGATTGCGGGTCAAGCCCGCAATGACAATTCAGGTTCAGCCAGCGGATCCCTCGCCACGCAAGCGCGCCGCCTTGAGCCGCGCCTCGGTATAGCGGACCAGGGCCCGCGTTGCGCGCTCGCTGGAGCGGAAGATGCAGACGCCTTGCGCCATCAGCTTGTCGGCCATCGGGTCGAACAGCGCACCGCCGTCAATGAAAGCCACGATGGGCTTGGGGCAGGAGGCGACCAGCGCCGGCAGTGTCTGGACAATGCTCTCGGGACTGTCGATGTCGAAGCCCGCGCGCGCGCTCTTCTGCAGTGACCTGACCATGGGTGAGGTCGGGTCGAGTCCGACGACGACGGAGTCGACTTCCGGCTCAGCGGCCATGGCTTCGGTGCAGAGCAGATGCGCCTCGTCGTCGGCCCCGGGGTTGATGTCGAACGGGTTCCTGACTTCCATCAGCGCATCGAGCTTCTTGGACGCCAGCACCGCTTGCAGCCGTTCGCGGGTCGAAGTACCGATCGCGGCCAGTGACATCGAAAAGTCGCCCACCTGGATGCTGTCGGCGATCGCTACCGTGTCGTAACCCGCGCCGGCCACGGCGCCCAGGCGCTTGCCGCCCACGACCTTGTCACGCATGCAGTCCGACAGGTAGAACAGGTCGGCGAACTCGCTGACGTCGCTGGCGACCAGCGCGCCGGCCTGCGTCAGCACGGACAGGGCTACCTCGTAGTCGCCAGCGATGGATGCGGTGTGACCCATCGCGGCCCGTCCGCCGGCTGCGGACTGTCCGGCCTTGTAAATGACGACCTGCTTGCCGGCAGCGGTGGCCTTGCGCACGGCGCGCGCCAGAGCCAGCCCGTCGAGGTCCTTGAAGCCTTCGACGTAGGTCCCGATCACGTGGATGTCGGGGTTGGCTGCGAAGTTCTCGACCATGTCGCCGTGTGTGATGTCGTTCTGGTTACCGAGGGCGACCATGTAGGCCGGATCCAGCCACCCGTTCTTGCTGAGCCGCGTGACCAGGAAGGCACCGCTTTGGCTGATGAGCGCCGAACTGCGTTGTGCCTTCTTCTGGGCTCTGGGCAGACGTTCCTCGGGAATGAACCAGGAATCGTAGTTGCCGGGGTGCGAGATGATGCCCAGGCAGTTCGCTCCGACGAATACCGGCCCGACTCCCGCGCGCCGCGCGTTGTCGATGGTCTCCAGCATGCGCCGTGCCGGCTCTCGGCTGGCCTCGGTTTCCCCCATGCCGCCGGGGATCAAGAGCACAGATTCCACGGCGTCGGTCTTGATCACCTCATCGATGATTCCGAAGGCGACGTCGGCCGTCACCGCCAGGATCAGCAGGTCGAGTTTTGTCTCCAGCGCTCCCAGGCTCAGGGCACAGCGCACGCCATCGACTTCCTGGCCGTCGGGATTGATGACGAGCAAGCGCGACTTGTCATAGCCGGATGCAATGATGTTCTTCAGCGTGATGCGGCCAAAGTTCATGCGCGTGGCCGATGCACCGATGATGCCGATCGATGCCGGGTGCAGCAGCTTGTCTATCTTTCCCTGTGGCCGCGGCGGACGCACACTCTGCGGCCGGCCGAAGCGGCACAAGCCGTCGAGCGCGACCAACGAGCCCTTGGCGCAGGTGAAGGGATTCACCTCCAGCTCCTCGATGACGAAGTCGGTCTCGGGGTTGCCCGCCGAGCAGCCGTTCGCCAGGCGGATGAAGGCGCCAAAACACTGGAGCAGGGCGTCGTCCGTCACCAGGCGGCGGCCGCCCCGCGTCAGTCCGGCGATCTTGCGGTAGGCAATCGTCGGTTTGAAAAGCTCGAGGAATTCCTCGGCAGTGGTCAGCGCGGTTGAAGCCGACACGACCGCCTGCCCGCGCCGGGACCCCGCAGCGTAGAGTTCGGTGTCGACGCCGCCAACGCCGGCGCTGAGAATCATGCCGAACTCGCGCGTGTTGCGCAGGCCGACCAGCAGTTCGTTGCCGGCACCCGCGGCGTCCGCTTCAATGAACTCGGTCAGCATCACGCCTGCGATGTCGCTTTGCGAAAGCGCGGCGAGCATGTTCTGGCAGGCGCCTCGCACGGCCGCCGGCTCTTTGGCCACGACCGCGACGCCGCCTACGTCCGACTTGTGGGCAATGCTGCCCGAGACGATTTTTACAACGACACGGCAGCCAGGGAAAGATGCCACGAGTTCGTCTGCCGCTTCGGAGCCGCCGGCGAGCACCTCGTGCTTTGGCGTTGAGGCAATGCCGGCCGCAGCAAGCAGCCGGTAGACCTCATGCTCGAACAGCGCGGACCGCCCCTGGCTGTGTGCTCTCTGGAAGATGTCCTTGATCAGTGTTTCGCTCATATGCTTTCCTCGTAATTTGGGTGAGTTGTTCGGTTCAGGTATTGGACTGTCACTTGCGAAGGCTGTCGGCATAGAGTCGCGCTTCGCAGTAGCGCACCAGTGCCCTGGAAGCGCGCGCGCAGTTGCGGAACACGCAGACGCCCTGGTCCATCAATCGTTCCGCCATCGCATCGTAGAGCCTGCCGCCGTCGATGACACCAATGATCGGCTTGTCGTTGCGCTGGCTCATGGGTGGCATCAACTGTACGGTGCTCTTGGCATCGTTGATATCGTAGCCGGGGCGCAGCTTGCTGGACGAGAGCGCACGCACCGAGGGCGCGGTCGGGTCCAGCCCGACGACCACCGCGTCGATGTTCAGATCGAGCAAAAAGGCCTCGGTGATCTGCAGGTGCGCCTCGTCATCGGCACCGGGGTTGATGTCGATCGGGTTTCTGACTTCAACCAGCGCAGCGAGCTTCTTGGCGAGCAGAATTTCTTCAACCTTGGTGACCGTTTCTGCCTGCAACACCCCCATTTGCATTGAAAAACTGTCGGTATGAATCGCATCGGCCATGCTGACCGCTTCAAAGCCGGCGCCGCTGATCGCGCCGAGCCGGTTGCCACCGATTCTCTTGTGGTGCAGGGCACCGGCCATGTAGAACAGATCGTCGAAGCTGTTGATGTCTTCGGCAACGATGGCGCCGGCTTGTTGCATCACGGCTTCAAACAGGGCAGGGTCGCCGGCAATCGAAGCCGTGTGACCCATCACGCCAGCGCTGCCAGGCCCGGTCTTGCCGGCCTTGTAGACGACCACCTGTTTGCCCGCGAGTACGGCAGCGCGCACGGCACAGGCAAAGTGCAGGCCGTCCAGATCCTTGAACCCCTCGATGTAGATTCCTATCGTTTCGATTTGCGGAAGCAGAGCGAAATAGCTCAGCAAGTCGCCGTGCGTGAGGTCGGTCTGGTTGCCCAGCGCGAGCATGTAGAGCGGATCGAGCCAGGGGTTCTGGCTCAGGCGCGTAATCATGAAGGCGCCGCTCTGGCTCAGCATGACCGAATTGCGTTGCGGCTTCTTCTGTGGCTTGGGCAGACGCTCGAGCGGAATGAACCATGAATCGTAGGCGCCGGGGTGCGAGACCACACCCAGACAGTTGGCTCCCAAAAAGATCGGGCCGCCACCGCCCGACCCGTGGGCGGCGTTGATGCGCGCCGCCATCAGCGCGGCCGGCGCTACGCTCTTGGCGGTCTCACCCAGGCCACCCGGAATCAGCATCACCGACTCCACCGCGCCGCTCTCGATGATTTCGTCGACCAGCGCAGGAACCGCATCGGCCCCGACTGCGACGATCAGCAGATCGAGCTTGTTGCTGAGCGCCTTCAGGTTGGCGACACAGGGAATGCCGTCAACCTCGGCATCGTCCGGACGAATGACGGTCAACTGCTCTTTGGGGTAGCCACTGCCAAGCAGATTGCGCAGGATGATGCGGCCAAAATTCATGCTGGTGGCCGAAACACCAATCAGACCCATGCTGGCCGGATGTAGCAGCTTGTCAATCTTTGCAATCGGGCGCGGTAGCCGTGTGGCCGGAGTGGCCGCGATGAGGCATGCAACTTCGGTGGCTCGTAGCGCGGCGCCATCCCACTGAACTTCGAGCGTCAGCGCTTGCAAGACCGATGCCGTGCTGGCTGGCAGGGCGGCAAGTTGCAGCAGCTTGTCAAAAAGCCCATGCAGTGGCGCGTCGGGCAGTGTCGTGTTGTTTCGTTTCGCCTGTGCGGCCAGCTTCTGGTAGCTCATTGTCTGCTCAAAGCGGTGCAGAAAATCAGTCGGGTTGGTCAGCTCTGCCAGGGCATGAACCGTAGCGCGACCGGGGCGAAAATTGCGCGGGTCAAGCTCGCTGTCCAGACCACCCAATCCCGCGCTCAGCACAAGACCAAATTCGCGACTGCGGTGCAGTTGCAGGCGCAGCGTCGTGCCGTCGGGCGAGGTCCTGGTTTCATCGGCCAACGGGCATGCCAGCGCCTCCAGCAAGGGAGCCAATTCGGCGGCATCGAAGGTCTTGCCTGGGCTCTGCGCCAGCAGCGCTGCGGCCACCTGTTCGAGGGTTGTTGATGCTCTGCTACGGGCTGACTCTTGCATGTTGTGGCTCCCACTGGGTGCGATCGCTGGAGCGGCTACTATAAATGATGGCAGATCAGGACTGTGGCGGTGGTCCGGGGCGCTGGGGTGAGTGACTCCGCGAATGTCCTCCGAGCTTTGGGCTCCTCCTTGATGTCGCTGCGCTGAGCGCCCCATCAACCCGATCCTCGATCCGAAGCTGTCATTGCGGGCCACGACCCGCAATCCAGTGTGCGCGTGGCACTGGATCCCGGATGTTGAAACCCCGGACCTGATCCGGGGCCGGGATGACAGCTACTGAGTCCGGAATGACGCCTTACCCGTACGGGAGGACGTTGTCGACCCGCCTATTCCGCCTTGACGCCGGCGGTAACGATCACCTTGGCCCACTTGACGATCTCGTCGTCCAGGAACTTGGTGGCCTGCTCTGGGTTGTTGCCAACGCCTTCGATGCCCAGGCTCTCAAAGCGTGCTTTCAGCTCGGGTGAATTGACTGCCCTGGCGGTCTCGGCCGATAGGCGGGCGACGATCTCGCGTGGCGTGGCCGCCGGCGCCAGAAACAGGACCCAGGTCGAGCCCTCGATGGCTGGTCCGCCGGCTTCGACGATGGTGGGAACCTCGGCCGCACCCGGAACGCGTTTGCCGGCAAATGCTGCCATCGGCTTGATCTTGCCGCTGCGCACAAAGGGCATCAACGCACTGGCGGTATCGGTCAGGATGTGCAGGTTACCGCCCATCAGGTCAGTCAGCGCCGGGGCCGTGCCTTTGTACGGCACATGGATCATGTCGAGTCCGGCTACCTGCTTGAACAACTCCTGCGTCAGATGGGCTGCGGCGCCGACACCCGAGGAACCGAACGACACCTTGCCCGGGTTGGCCTTGGCATAGGCGATCAGCTCCTTCATGTCCTTGGCGGGGAAATTGTTGGTCACCGTCATCACCAAGGGCGCAATGCCGACCAGCGACACCGGTGCGAAACTCTTCACCACGTCGTAGGGCAGGCGACCGGCGTAAAGCGTGGCATTGGCGGCGTGCGCGCCGATCACCGTCAGAAAGGCGTAGCCATCAGGCGCCGAACGGGCCGCGATGTCGGCACCCAAAATGGAATTGGCGCCGGGTCTGTTCTCTACCACGATGGTCCAGCCGGTTTGCTCCTGCATCTTTTGAATCACCATGCGCGTGGCGCTGTCGGTAATGCCACCGGGCGGATAAGGAATGATCCACTTGATCGGCTTGCTCGGCCATGCCTGCGCAAAACCGAAGGCAGGCAGTGAAACCAGCAGCGCGATAAGGACGAGCCGAAGAACAGGAAATAGTCGCATGGTGTCTCTCCTCTTGATTGTCGGAAGTCTTGGTCTGGGCAGCGTATGGGGATCCAAGCGCTCCAAGGCAAGTATCGCTGATGGTTGATTAAGGGCTCTTGGTCGCCAGGGCTCGCAGTCAAGCACCCCGGACCGGCCAGCGCATGCTGCATTGCCTGCGGTTGCTTGCAATGGAAGCGTTGAATTACACTGCGCCAGTGATCTTCAAAACAGAAACGGCGGACGCCGCTGCGGTGTTCACAAGGGAGGTAAATATGAAGACCTTTTTTTGGCTGGTCGGCGGTGCGCTGTTGCTCAGTGGCGTGTGTACTTGGGCCGCACCTCGATTGCCGGTTGAAGCGTTCGCTGCGCCGCCTCTCGTCCAGAGGGCAACCCTGTCGCCCGACGGACAAAAAGTTGCCATGCTTGTGAACAACCAGGGTACCAGCATGATTCTGGTGCAAGACCTGGGACCACCCGGCAAGCGCGTCAGCATCATGTCCAGTGACAACCGCGAATACAGCTTCAGGTGGCTGCGCTGGGTTGGCAACGACCGGCTGCTGGTGGCAACCATGTTTCCCAGTAAACGACGGGTCATGGCGGGCAGCAATGTCGGCGGCGTGGCAACTTACGAGACACGCCTGCTGTCGGCCAAGGCCGATGGCAGCAAAGTCATCAACCTGATGAAGCCCAATAGTTTTCAGGGGGAGTTGCAGCCACAGTATCAGGATCAGGTGCTGGACTTCGAACCAGACAATGGCAAACATGTGCTTCTGGCTCTGAGCGACCCTCCGAAAGGCAACATGGAGAAAACATCGTTCAACCTCGGCCCGGCGGTTGTCAGCCTGGATGTGGAAAGCGGCACGCGCAGCCACATCTTCAACTCGCGTGACAATTTCCGTGCCTGGATGGTTGATCGCAGTCACCAGGTACGCCTGGGTGTGTACCAGGACAAGACTTTGGTCGAGATCCATGCTTGCGACCCGGATGGAAAAAACTGGCGCAAGCTCTGGTCCTACCAGGCGCTGAGCAAAGACCGTTTGTCGCCACTCGGGTTTGGCAAGGACGCCAACGAGTTGTATCTGCTGGCCGATCATGAAGGGCGGCGCGCCCTGTTCAGCGTGGACTTGCGCGACCCAACCCTGCAACGCACGCTCAAACTGGCTGACCGCCACCGTGATATGGAAGGTAGCCTCGTCTACTCGCGCAAGACAGGGGAGGTGGTGGGGCTGACGGGTAGCGGCGAGGTTGACAAGGCCCAGGATGCCTACTGGGACAAGGACAAGCGGGAACTGGTGAGCTTTATCGACAGTGCCTTGCCCAATCGTTTTAACCGCGTTGTCAGCATGAGTGATGATGAGTCCCGTTACATCGTCTATTCGAGCAACGCCCAGACGCCGGGCGAGTTTTATCTGGGTGACGAGCGCAATAACAGCATGGTGCTCTTTGCGTCAAGGCACCCGGGATTGAACAGCAAGGACATGGTCACAAAACAGGGCTTCAAGATCAAGGCACGCGACGGCCTGGAATTGCCAGCCTTCCTGAGTTTGCCGCAAGGGATGGAGCCCAAAAATCTGCCGACCGTGCTGTTGGTCCACGGTGGCCCGCAAAGCCATGATGACGCCAGCTTCAGTACCTGGGTTCAATTTCTTGTCAACCGTGGATATGCTGTGCTTCAGGTGAACTTTCGCGGCTCCACCGGCTACGGCTCAGAGCTGATGCAGGCCGGCTTGCGGCGCTGGGGTATGGAGGTACAGGATGACCTGAGTGATGCCACGCAGTGGGCGGTGGCGCGTGGCACCTCTGATCCCAGGCGCGTATGCATCGTAGGCGCCAGTTTCGGTGGCTACGCTGCGCTGATGGGCGTGGCGAAGTCATCCGATCTGTACCGCTGCGCGGTCAGCTTTGCCGGGGTCAGCGATCTGGCAGAGACTTTGCAGGACACCGAAATCTATCGTGACCTGCGGGAAGTCGCCGCGATTCAGATCGGGTCACGCGAGAAGGATGCGGATCAGCTTAGAGCCACGTCACCTCGCTATCTCGCCAGCCAAATCAAGGCCCCGGTCCTGTTGGTGCATGGCACCGAGGACCGCAGTGTTCCGTTTTATCAGGCTGAGTTGATGGATCAGGCGCTGAGCGCTGCTGGCAAGACCTACCGTTTTGTCAAGCAGGAGCGCGGTGACCATTACCTCAGTCGCTACGAACACAGCCTTCAGTTCTTCACCGAGTTGGAGAGTTTCCTGGCGCAGAACATCGGCGATGGCGCGCTGCCGGCAAAGTAGCAGTTGGGCTCAGACGCCAGAGCGCTGAAACAACTTGCGCACCACGCCGCGCAACCAGCTGTGAGCGAGATCCGGACTGGCACTCTGGTGCCACAGCATGCTGACCTCGTAGCGCGAGCCGTGTTCGGGCAGCTTCCAGATCTTGACGTCGTAGCGCGGCGCCAGTGAGTTGGCGTACATCAGGGGCACGATGGCCATCAGGTCGGTGCGCGTTACCAGTTCGGGCAGCGCACCGTAATGGCGGGCCCGCAGCACAATGCGCTCGTTGAGCCTCAGCTCACTGAGCATCAAATCGATGCTGCCGTGAAAGGTGGCGGCTGGCGAGGCGACTGCCAGCGACGCGCTGGCAAGCTGCGTTGCACTCAATTGGGCGCCGGAGCGCCATTTGGGTGGACGCCAGTTGCTGGCCGTGATGGCAACAAAGTTTTCCTGAAACAGCAACTCGCTGGCCGTCGAGCCGCGTTTGCCCTGCAGGATGCCGATGGCCAGATCGATGTCATGCGCGTCCAGCGCAGCGCTGACCTCCGGTGCCGCCACCGCGATGTTCGAGATATGGCTGCCCGGTGAGTGTGTCCGCAGCGCCTGCGCCAGCGGCGGCAGGAACATCATCTCGCCCAGGTCCGATAGCGAGAGTCGCCAGTGCACGTGGCTGTTGGCCGGATCGAATTCCTCGGCGCTGCTGACCGTGCTTTCCAGCAGATGCAACTGTTCGATCACGGCCGGCACGATGCGTTGCGCCTTGCGCGTCGGGTGCAAGCCGCTGGGTGAGCGCACAAACAACTCGTCACGAAAAATGGTGCGCAACCGCGCCAGCGCGTTGCTGGTCGCCGGTTGCGACAGCGCCAGATGGCGCCCGGCCTCGGTGACTGAACCAAAGCGGTATACCGCACACAGGACGCGCAGCAGGTTGAGGTCCAGTTGTCTGAAATTCATATAAGGGTTTATCCTGATTATCTGTTTGGTGAATGTAGCTGATTCTAAAAATCAATTAGACGGATGGCGGCAAAGCGCCTAAATTCGGCCTCAGACAAATCCCTTTCGGAAACACAGCCATAAGGAAATCTGTTAAGCGTTCGTGTGCAGACAGAGATCGAGAAGGAGACGACAAGGTGCTTGAGATCATCATCCAGGGTCGCGGTGGCCAGGGTGCTCAGACTGCCGGCAACCTGCTGGCGGGCGCGTTCCATGCGCAGGGTCTGCATGTGCAGTGCTTTGCCAGTTACGGCGGAGCGCGCCGCGGCACACCCGTGAACTCCTACATCCGGGTCGACCAGCGCCCGGTGCGGGTGCGCTGTGACATCGAGCGCGCCGATGCCATTCTGTGCTTCGACGCCAGCCTGCTGGAAGGCCGGCTGCTCGCAACCGCAGACGAGCGCACCCTGATTGTGGTGAATTCGGCGCGCAGTGCGGCGGACTTTGCGCAGATCCTGCCCGGCAAACGCGTGATCCCGATTGATGCGCTGACCATCTCACGCCAGCAGGGTCTGGGGCGCATCGTCAACTCGGCACTGCTGGGAGCGCTGGTGCGAGTCATCGAAGCGCCGACACTGGCCGTGCTGACGCAGGCGCTGGTGGACAACGCACCCAAACACCATGACGAAAACGTGGCAGCCTGCACCGAAGGTTACCGTTCGGCCGATCTGCAACTCTCCGGGAGCATGGCATGAGTGCGCCACTTCCTATTCCAGCGACCTGGACCACGGGCAGCACGACGGCCATCAAGACCGGCACCTGGCGTGCCTCGCTGGCGCGCCACATCAAGGCGCCTGCGCCCTGTCATGGCGCGTGTCCGGTCGACGGTGATATTGCCGAGTGGATTGGCCTGGCCCGTGAGCGTGATTTCCGCGGCGCCTGGGAGGTGCTGACGCGGCATAACCCCTTTCCGTCGATCGCCGGACGCATCTGTCACCACCCCTGTGAAGTGGCGTGCAATCGCGCCGGCTATGACGAGGCGCTGTCCATCTGCAAGCTCGAACGCTTTGTCGGCGACGAGGCGCTGGCGCAAGGCTGGGGTTATGAAGCTGCGCCAAGCGCGCAGAACGCTCGTGTAGCGATTGTGGGTGGCGGTCCCTCCGGCCTGTCAGCGGCCTACCACCTGCGCCGCATGGGTTTCGCCGTTACCCTGTATGAAGCGCAGGCAGAACTCGGCGGTCTGATGCGCTACGGGATTCCGGCCTACCGGCTGGCGCGCGATGTGCTCGATGGCGAGATTGCACGCATCGTGGCCATGGGCATCACCGTGCATTGCGGCCATGCGGTCGGCAGTGCTGAGGAATTCGCCAAGCTGCGCGAGCAGCACGACGCGCTGTACCTGGCGCTGGGCGCAACCAGGCACAAGCGTCTGCCGACGCTGGACTACGCCAAGCCCTGGGTCTGCGACGGTGCGGTCTTTCTGGCGGCGGCCAACGCGGGCAAACCCCTGGCGCTGGGCAAGCGGCTGCTGGTGATCGGTGGCGGCAGCGCCGCGCTGGACGCTGCCCGCAGTGCGCGCCGTCTCGGTCATGAGGTGACACTGCTTTCGCTGGAGCAACGCGCGCAGATGCCGGCGCAGGCCGAAGAAGTGGAGGAGGCGCTGGAAGAGGGCATCAGCCTGCTCGACGGCGCCCGGCTTGATGCCGTGAGCGATGGCGCAGCCAGCGGCCTGAGCGTGACTTGCAGCAAGGTGATGTTTGTGCCGGGCGCGCAGCGCGGCCAGTTCACGCTGAGCCCGGTAGAAGGCAGCGGCTTTGCCTTCACGGTGGACGCCATCGTGACCTCGATTGGCCAGGACCCGGACCTCTCGGTACTGGGCGAAGGATTTGCCGCGGCCGGTGGTTTGCTCAAGACCGATGCGCAGCTGGCGACCAGCAGCGCCGGTGTTTATGCTGGCGGCGACATGGCCAGCATGGCGCGCTTCGTCACCGAAGCGGTCGGCATGGGGCAACGCGCCGCCCATGCGATGGCTGACGCTTTGCTGCAGCGCGACGGCGCCGTCTCGGCCGGCGAGCCGCTGGTGCGCCTGGCTGACATCAGCACTTTCTACCATCCAAAAAAAGAGCGGACCCACACCGGTCTGCTCGATGCGCGGGAGAGGTTGTCGCACGACGTTGAAGTTCAGCTCGGGCTGGATATCGAGCAGGCGCTGGCCGAGAGCGAGCGCTGCTTCTCCTGCGGCACCTGTATTTTTTGCGACAACTGCGTGGTCTATTGCCCGGACATGGCGGTCCAGCGCGTTGACAAGGGTTACGTGGTGCTGACCGATTACTGCAAGGGCTGCGGCGTTTGCATCAAGGAGTGCCCGACCGGCTCCATGGCGATGCAGGAGGAACTGAGATGAGTACGCCCACAAATACCATGCTGTTGACCGGTAACCAGGCAGTCGCCTGGGGCGCCCGCCTGGCGCGCCCCAAGGTGGTACCGGTCTATCCGATCACACCGCAGACGCCGGTGCTGGAGCAACTCACCGAGTTCGCCGCCGAGGGCACGTTCGACGCCGAGATCATCACGCCGGAGTCAGAGCACTCGGTGATGTCGGCCTGCATTCCGGCCTCGCTGGTGGGAACGCGCGTTTTCACGGCCACCGCTTCGCAAGGCCTGCTGCTGATGCACGAGTTGCTGCACTACGCCAGTGGCGCACGCGCGCCGATTGTGATGGTCAATGTGAACCGCACCGTGGCTTCGCCCTGGGCCTTCTGGCCGGACCAGACCGACAGTCTGTCGCAACGCGACACCGGCTGGATTCAGTACTACGTGGAAAGCGCACAGGAAGCACTCGACACGGTGCTGCAGGCGTTCCGGGTAGCCGAGCAGGTGCTGTTGCCGACCATGGTCAATCTGGATGCGTTCTATGTCTCGCATGCCTTGGAGCCCGTGCAGATACCCGAGCAGGCGCTGGTAGACGGCTACCTTCCGGCCTTCGATCCACCGCACCGGCTTGATACCGAGCGGGTTGAATCCTGGGGCAATGTGGCGACACAGGACATGTATTTCCGGCACCGCCAGGCGCTGGGCGAGGCGATGGCGCAGGTGCCCGCCTTGGCCGCGCAGGCCGACTTTGATTGGGCCAAGCTGACGGGCCGCAGCCACGGCGTGATCGAGCGTTACCGCTGCGATGGCGCGCACACCGCGATTGTCACCATGGGCAGCATGTGCGGCACGGCACGCGACGCGGTGGACGCCATGCGCGAAGCGGGCCTGGCGATCGGCTTGGTCAAGGTGCGGCTGTTCAGGCCGCTGCCGGCAGCCGGGCTGCGCGAAGCCCTGACAGGGTTCGATGATGTGATCGTGCTGGACCGCAATTACTCACCGGGCTACGGCGGTGTGTTGCACCAGGAACTGCGCTCCGCGCTTTACGGCAGCGCGGTGACACCGCGCATCCATGGCCTGCTGGCTGGTGTTGGTGGTGTCAACGTTTCGCCGAAAAAGATTGCCGAGTTTGTTGCGCAGGTCGGTCAGAGCGAAGTGCAGAGCGATTCGCAGTGGGTGAGGTGAACACATGATCAAAATGGAACAAGCCAATCAGGAAGCGATGCTGTGCTCCGGGCACGCCGCCTGCCCGGGTTGCATCGACGCCCTGTCGGCGCGCCATATCCTGACGGCGATGGGTCCGAATACGATGGCGGTGATTCCGCCCTCCTGCATGGCCATCATCGCCGGGCCGCAGCCCTTCAGTTCGCTGCGCATCCCGGTGTACCAGCCCACGCTGGAAGCCAGTGCCGCTGCTGCCACCGGCTTGCGCCGGGCACTCGACGCCCAGGGCAAACATGAAACCCAGGTGATTGTGCTGGCCGGCGACGGCGGTACTTACGACATCGGCTTTCAGTGCCTCTCGTCGGCCGCTGAGCGCAACGAGGACTTCATCTATTTCTGCCTGGACAACGAGGGTTACATGAACACCGGTGCTCAGAAGTCCTCCTCGACGCCGCACTTTGCGCGCACCGGCTCGACGCCTGCCGGCAAAACGTCGCGCAAGAAGAACCTGACCGAAATCATGGCGGCGCATCGGGTGCCCTATGTCGCTACCGCCAGCGCCGGTCATCTGCCGGACCTGCTGCGCAAGATCGAAAAAGCCAAGGGCATGCGTGGCACCCGCATCATCACGCTGCTGATTCCCTGCATGGACGGCTGGGGTGTGGCCGACGATGCGGGCTTGATGACGGCGCGTTACGCGGTCGAGTCCGGTGCCTTCCCGCTGTATGAAGTGGAAGACGGCGACCGCTACACGCTCAATCACACAACGAAAACGCGGCCGGTCTCCGACTACCTGGGATTGCAGCGGCGCTACCGCAACCTGAACAGCACCGACATCGAAACACTGCAGGCCGAAATTGACGATGGCTGGGCCACCTTGCAGGAGCGAGTTGAGCGCAGCGAGAGGAAACACCATGCCTGAACTCAGCAGCGTTGATCGCAGCAGCAACCCGCCGCGCGTCGATTTTCCGCGCCAGTACAACGCCGCTTATGACCTGATCCAGCGCAACCTCCAGGCCGGGCGCAGCGACAAGATTGCCTTCATCGATGACGCCGGCAGTTATAGCTATGGCGAGCTGGCGCGGCGCGCCAATCGTTTTGCCAACGCTATCACGGGATTGGGAGTGCAGCCAGAACAACGCGTGCTGCTGTGCATGGTCGACACCATCGACTGGCCGGTGGCGTTTCTGGGCTGCATTCTGGCGGGCGTCATTCCGGTGGCCGCCAACACCTTGCTGACCACCGAGGATTACGAGTACATGCTGCGCGACAGTCGCTCCCGTGCGCTACTCGTGTCCGATGTGCTGTGGCCCAAGCTGGAGCCGCTGATGGGCAGGATACCGGCGTTGCAGCATGTGATCCTGTCCGGGCAGATGGCAGGAAATTCGGTGGTTGAACGTCTGGCTTTCTCCAAGCTGCTGGAGGCTGCCAGCGAGCAGTTCACAGCGGCCGAGACTTCGCCCGACGAAGCCTGCTTCTGGCTCTACTCCTCGGGCTCGACCGGCGCGCCCAAAGGGACAGTGCACGTCCACTCCAGCCTGATCAATACGGCCGAGTTGTTTGCCGGTCCGGTCCTCGGTCTGCGCGAGGATGATCTGGTGTTCTCAGCCGCCAAACTGTTTTTTGCCTACGGGCTGGGCAATGGACTGACCTTCCCGATGGCCGTGGGTGCCACGGCGCTGCTGATGGCGGAACGCGCGATACCCGATGCGGTGTTCAAGCGGCTGCGCGAACAGCAGCCGACGATTTTCTATGGCGTGCCTACGCTGTTTGCCTCGCTGCTGGCGAGTCCTGCGCTCCCCAAGCGGGGCGAACTGAAGATGCGTCTTTGCACGTCCGCCGGGGAGGCTTTGCCGGCCGATATCGGCAAGCGCTGGACCGAGCACTTCGGCGTCGAAATTCTGGATGGCATCGGCTCGACCGAGATGCTGCATGTGTTTCTGAGCAACCGTGCCGGTCGCGTCCGCTACGGTACCACCGGCTTGCCGATTCCGGGCTATGACCTGCGTGTGGTCGACGATCAGGGGCATCTCTTGCCGGTCGGTGAGGTGGGCGAATTGCAGATCCGCGGCGCCACCGCGGCCATGGCCTACTGGAACAACCGCGAGAAATCGCGCGACACCTTTCAGGGCCCGTGGACACGCAGCGGTGACAAGTACTCGGTCGACGCCGACGGCTACTACACCTACTCAGGGCGCAGCGATGACATGCTCAAGGTCGGTGGCATCTACGTCTCGCCGATCGAAGTCGAGTCGGCGCTGATCACGCATCCGGCCGTGCTCGAAGCGGCCGTGATCGGACGCGCCGATGAAGCCATGCTGGTCAAGCCACAGGCCTTTGTCGTACTCAATTCCGGTTTTGCCGCGACCGACGCCTTGGCCAGCGAACTGCAGCAGTACGTGAAAAGCAAACTGGCGCCCTACAAGTACCCGCGCTGGATTGAGTTCATTGACGAGTTACCGAAAACGGCCACCGGCAAGATCCAGCGCTTCAGGCTGAGGGCCCGGTCTGCTGGCGCTCAATGATGCGCAACATGGTCGCCAACGTGATGGAACTCATGGACGCCTTGGCAATTTCGTCAATTTCAGACAGGACCGAAGCCAGTGCCTGCCCGACGGGCGTTTCTTCGCGCTGGCTGTTTTCAGCTGGCAGCACGTCCTCAAAGCGCGAGATCACATCCATCAGCGTGAGCCGGCGCGCGTTGCCGGTAAAACGGTAGCCACCACCGACACCACGAACCGACTGCACCATGCCGACACGCGACAATTCTGCAAGGACCTTGGCCAGGTGGTGTGAAGACACCTGGTACTTCTGGGCAATTTCTGCAGCCGGAATCTGGCGCTCGGGGTCGGCGGCAAATTCAAGCAGGCTGAAGAGCGCCAGGCGCGTGTTCTGTTGTAGTTTCATGGCAGGTCCATCGGTGCCAGTGCCAGTAGATCAGGGTTCAAGGTCCATCTCCAGCGGAATGAAAGGGCCGATCATCATGCCCTGGCTGCGAAAGAAGGACAGGATCAGTGTGTTGTCGCGTGACAGCAGAGTGCGCACCTTGCTGACACCGGCTTTGCGGAAGCCCTGGCAAATGGCGTGCAGAAGTTCCGTCGCCGTTCCGCTCAAGCGGGCGTCGGGTCGCACGTCGATGGCAAAGACCCAGCCGCAGGGCGGGGAGCCAAATTCCCAGTCACGCACCTCACCAATCACGAAGCCGACCACCTTGTCGTTGACGGTTGCCACCAGAAAATGCCGGCCGGTGGCAACGGCGTCGGCGTAGCGCCGGTAGAGCGAACTCCAGTAATCCCGTTTTTCAAGACCCGTCACCATGGCATCCATTTCAATCACCGCATTCAGGTCACCCCGACGCACCGCTCGAATGCTCAGTGCGCTGCTGGCAGCCGGCGCCGCAGTGCTGGGCAGCGCGCCCTGGCGTGCCTTCTTTGGACGCTCGGTGCTGCTACTTTTCGATGTGATTTTGCTCATGATTTACAGGCTCCCGCGAATTATTGCATGCAAATGCAGGAATATGTAGAATGGAATTTACCGTAACAAATTGCAGGTGTCAAAGCGGCGCCCAGCAGCCGCCAACACCGTACTCTAACGGAGGCAGGCGATTCCCATGAAGTCCCAAGCCAAGGATGTGCGCATCGTCCCGACCTACTGCTATCAGTGTGTGGCCGGCCCGGACCTGCTGACGGTCAAGGTGGAGCAGGGCGTTGCCACCGAAGTTCAGCCCAATTTCTGCGCCGCTGATATCCATCCGGGCGGCGGCAAGGTCTGCGTCAAGGCCTATGGTCTGGTGCAAAAGACCTACAACCCGCATCGGGTGCTGACACCGATGAAGCGCAGCAACCCGAAGAAGGGTCGCGATCAGGATCCGGGTTTTGTGCCGATCAGTTGGGAGGAGGCCTTCGGTCTGATCGCCGACAGGCTCAATACGGTGCGTGATGCAGGCATTCTCGACGCCTCCGGCTATCCACGGGTGGCGGCGAGTTTTGGTGGCGCCGGCACGCCGCAGTCCTATATGGGCACCCTGCCGGCCTTTCTGTCGGCCTGGGGTCCGGTTGACATGGGTTTTGGCTCAGGCCAAGGCGTCAAGTGCTATCACTCGGAACATCTGTACGGCGAGTTCTGGCACCGCGCCTTCATCGTCACACCCGATACGCCCCTGTGCAACTACCTGATCTCCTGCGGTTCCAACATCGAAGCATCCGGCGGCGTGATCGGCGTCTGGCGGCACTCCGAGGCGCGTCTGCGCGGCTTGAAGCGGGTGCAGGTTGAGCCGCACCTCTCCGTCACTGGCGCCTGTTCCACGCAGTGGGTTCCGATCAAGCCCAAGACCGACGCCGCTTTCCTGTATGCGCTGATCCATGTGCTCCTGCACGAAGTGGCGCGTGAGCGTCTGGACGTCGCCTTTCTGGCGGCCCGCACGGCTTCACCCTATCTGGTCGGTCCGAACGGCTACTACCTGCGCGATCGCGCCAGCCGCAAGCCGCTGGTCTGGGATCTTGCCAGCGCCGGCGCACGCACGCACGACGGCGCGGACTTGCAAGAAGCGATTGAAGGCAGCTTTGAAGCCGATGCGATCGAGATCGGCCCGGACGACGAGGTGCTGGCCGAAGGCCTGCTCAAGGGCAGCACCGGCTTCACGCGCCTGGTGGAACACATGCGGCCCTATTCACCCGAATGGGCGCAGGCCATTTGCGATGTGCCGGCAGCCAATATCCGCCGCATTGCCAACGAGTTCATAGCCCACGCCGGCGTCGGTCAGACTATCGAAATCGACGGTATTACCATGCCGTATCGGCCGGTGGCGGTCACTCTGGGCAAGACGGTCAACAACGGCTGGGGTGGTTTTGAGTGCTGCTGGGCGCGCACGCTGCTGGCCACATTGGTCGGTGCGCTGGAGGTGCCGGGCGGCACACTGGGCACCACGATACGGCTGGCGCGTCCGATGTCGCAGCGTCACGAGAGCGTGAAGGCCGGACCCGACGGCTTCATGCACTTCCCGCTCAATCCGACCGACAAGGCGACCTGGTCACCGAGCCCGAACATCCGCAACGCCTACCGTTCCATGGTGCCCTTGGCGGCCGATGGGCCCTGGAGTCAGGCGCTGGGGCCGACCCACTTTTCCTGGCTGTTTCTGGATGAAACGCCCAAGGGTTTGCCGCGCGTCACCTTGCCCGAGGTCTGGTTTCTCTATCGCACCAATCCGGCCATTTCGTACTGGGACACGGGCGAACTCGGTGAGAAGATGGCGCGCTTCCCGTTCACAGTGGCCTTTGCCTACACACACGACGAGACCAACCATTTCGCCGACATTCTGCTGCCCGATGCCACCGATCTGGAAAGTCTGCAGCTGATGCGCATCGGCGGCACCAAGTACCAGGAGCAGTACTGGGAAGTCAACGGCTTTGCACTGCGCCAGCCGGTGGTCGAGCGCAGTGGCGAGGCGCGCGACATGACCGAAATTGCCAGCGAACTGGCAGCGCGCACCGGCCTGACGTCCAAGTATGTTGCTGCCATCAACAAGGGCGCCGGCAGTGTGCCGCTGAAGGGCGCGCACGGTGACTTCTCGCTCGACACCCAGCGGCGTCACAGCTGCGAGGAAATTTGGGATGCAGTCTGTCGCGCAGCCAGTTCGGAAGTCAGTGACGGCGCGGATGCACATGGGCTCGAGTGGTGGAAGGAAAACGGCATCGCCACCAAACCGCTATTGCGCAGCACCTGGTATTTGGACCAGACCATGGTCAAGACCGGTCTGCGCTATGAATTGCCCTACCAGGAGCGTCTGCTGCGGGTCGGTACCGAACTGGGCCGGCGTCTGCATGAAAACGATATGCACTGGTGGGACGAGCAACTCAAGGAATACCAGGCGCTGCCGATCTGGAAGGACTTCCCGGCCCTCTGGGAAGCCATCATTGGCCAGACCGGTGGGCTAGCCCAAGACTACCCGTTCTGGCTACTGACAGCGCGCAGCATGCAGTACGCCTGGGGCGCCAACGCCGGGATCCAGCTGATGCATGAAGTGGCCGACAACATCACGGGTCACCGTGGTGTCGTCATCAACACGGGCGCGGCGCAAAAGCTTGGTATTGAAGAAGGTGACGAGATCGAAATCTCCACACCCAAGCGCAGTGTGCGCGGCCGCGCCGTGGTGCGCCAGGGCATACGGCCGGACACGCTGCTGCTGATCGGTCAGTTTGCGCACTGGGAAACACCGATGGCCAAGGACTTTGGCGTGCCCAGCCTGAACACGCTGGCCACGATGTCGATCTCGCTCACCGATGCGACCGGCTCGGGTGCCGATATCGTGCGCGTCAAGGTCTGCCGCGCCAGTGAGGTGGCAGCATGACGCGCTGGGCCATGACGGCAGACCTGCGGCGCTGCGTCGGCTGCCAGACCTGTACAGCGGCCTGCAAGCACACCAACGCAACCCCGCCCGATGTGCAGTGGCGCCGGGTGCTGGACATGGAGTTCGGCGAGTACCCGGATGTGAAGCGCGTCTTTGTGCCGGTGGGCTGTCAGCACTGCGAAGACCCGCCCTGCATGCACGTGTGTCCGACCACTGCCACCAAGCAACGCCCTGACGGCATCGTGACCATCGATTACGACATCTGCATCGGCTGCTCCTACTGCGCCGTGGCTTGCCCCTATCAGGCCCGCTACAAGACCGACAGGGCCACATTTGCCTACGGCGAACCGAGCCAGAGCGAGAGCCAGCGGCGTGACGATTCACGGCTTGCCGTGGCCACCAAGTGCACCTTCTGCGTGGATCGCATTGATGCGGGTCTGGCCGCCGGGCTGAAACCCGGCGTCGACCCCGCAGCCACGCCGGCCTGTGTCAATTCCTGCATCGCGGATGCGCTGGCCTTTGGTGATCTGCAGGATCCGGCCAGCAATGTTTCACAGTTGCTCGCGAATAATCAGAGTTTTCGCATGCACGAGGAACTGGGCACCGGGCCCGGCTTTCATTACCTATGGGACAAGGTGGACACATGAGCACCAAGCAGGGTGGCGCCAGCGCCTATGGCCCCAATCCGTGGCTGCAGACCAGTTGGGACTGGCGCGCGGCCGGCAACTTCATCTGTGGCGGCGCGGGTACTGGTCTGCTGATGGCGCGTGCGCTGTTTGGCGGACCCACGCAGGCATCGCTGTGGAGCCCGGACTGGATCGTCTTCCTCGGCTTGGCGCTGGTCGGCCTGGGCCTGCTGTGCGTCTGGCTCGAGATCGGGCGGCCGCTGCGTGCCATCAACGTCTTCTTCAATCCAAAGACTTCCTGGATGTCGCGCGAGGCCTTCGTCGGACTGCTGCTGTTTCCGGCGGGGCTGGCGGCCATGCTGGGTGTGCCGGGCTGGAACTGGGTGACGGCGGCGCTGGCGCTGGTCTTTTTGTACTGCCAGAGCCGCATGCTGCCCGCGGCACGCGGTATTCCGGCCTGGCGCTCAGGCTTGTTCTCGCCGCTGTTCCTGCTGACTGCGGGCTGTGAGGGGCTCGGTATCTTCATGCTGCTCGGTCTGTTTTTGACCCGGGTTTCTGGCGCAGCCTTGTTTTCCTTGCTGGCGCTGCTGCTGCTGCGTCTCATGGTCTGGCGGCGTTATCGCAGCGGTGTGGATGCCAGTCTGGTCGCTCGCGCCCGCAGCGCACTGGATCAGGCCGGGCGCACCTTGCTGCTGGGCGGCAGCCTGCTGCCTGCGGTCTTGCTGATTGCCGGCTGGTTGCTCGGCGGCCATGCCGCGTCGCTCCTGCTGGCGCTGGCCGGTGCCTGCGCCGCCGCCACGGGTGCCAGCCTCAAGTTCACACTGGTGACGCGCGCCAGCTACAACCAGGGTTTTGCTCTTTTCAAGATGCCGGTGCGTGGCGTCAGAACCCCTTAAGAACATGGAAGTTGCGAAAATCTCAATGTCATCCCGGAGTTGCGGTTTGTCATCCCGGACTCGCGATCTGTCATCCCGGACTCGATCCGGGATCCAGTGCCACGCGGACACTGGATTGCGGGTCAAGCCCGCAATGACAAATCGGATGCCCGCAACGACAAGGGGGAGGTGCGCGATGACAAACTGGAGGTCGGCAGCGACAGGTTGGATTCCGCAACGACAAGCCAGAGCTTGGCCATGGGTTGGCATACAGAATAACGATTGACAACGAGGAGACAAGAATGAACGCTACAACGAAAGCGGCAAGCACCGGCAGTTATTTCGACGCCGCAGTCGAAACCATGCCGCGCGACGCGCTGCAGGCCCTTCAGTTTGATCGCCTGAGAAAAACGCTGCGCAATGCCCACGACAACGTGGAACTGCACCGACGGCGCCTGGATCAGGCCGGGGTTGTTCCGGAAGAAGTGCGCACGCCCGACGATTTGCGGCGCATTCCCTTCACCTACAAGGCCGATCTGCGCGACACCTATCCCTTTGGCATGTTCGCGCGGCCCTTGAAGGAGGTGGCACGCATTCATGCATCCAGCGGCACTACCGGCAAGGCCACCGTTGTGGGCTACACCCAAACCGATATCGAAAACTGGGCCGGCCTGATGGCGCGCTCCATGCATGCGGCCGGCGCACGCAGTGGTGACATCATTCACAATTCCTACGGCTATGGTTTGTTTACCGGGGGCTTGGGCGCGCATTACGGCGCCGAGCGCCTGGGTGCAACGGTGGTTCCGATGTCGGGTGGTTCGACCGAGCGCCAGATTGCCCTGATCATGGACCTGGGTGCCAATATCCTGTGCGCTACACCCTCCTACACGCTGGCGATGGCCGAGGTGGCAGAGCAGCAGGGCGTTGACTTGCGCAAGAGCCAGCTGCGGGTCGGCATTTTTGGTGCCGAGCCCTGGAGCAATGCGATGCGCTTGGAAATTGAGGAGCGTCTGGCGCTCAAGGCGATCGACATCTACGGTCTGTCCGAGATCATGGGTCCCGGCGTGGCCTGCGAATGTCCGGCACAGGCCGGTCTGCATGGCTGGGAGGACCACTTCCTGTTCGAAGTGCTGGACCCCGAGACCCAGGCGCCGGTACCCGAGGGGCATGCGGGTGAACTCGTGATCACGACCCTGACCAAGCAGGCGCTGCCTATGCTCAGGTACCGCACGCGCGACATCACACGCGTCACCACCGAGCGCTGCGACTGCGGCCGCACACATCTGCGCATTCTGCGCATCACCGGGCGCAGCGACGACATGCTGATCATCCGCGGTGTCAATGTCTACCCCTCGCAGATCGAGGCGGTGCTGGTCGGTCGTCCCATGATCGCGCCGCATTACCAACTGCTGGTGGAGCGGCAAGGCACGCTGGATCACGTTACGATCGAGGTTGAGGTTCAATACGGTGTCGACGCGCAGGCGTTTGCGACCATCGCAAGGGATGTAAAGCATCACGTCAAATCGATGGTCGGTATCAGTACCGATGTGGTTGTGAAGCTGCCCGGTGAAATTCCACGCTCGCAAGGCAAGGCGGTGCGTGTGCGTGATCTGCGGCCCAAGGAGTAATCAGTGAGCAAGCGACTTGTCAAACTCAGCGTCAATGGCCGCGAGCGCGAAGATGCAATTTCCGAGCACACGCTGCTGCTGGACTACCTGCGCGAGCAACTCGGCCTGACCGGCACCAAGCGCGGCTGTGACGGCGGTGAGTGTGGCGCCTGCACCGTGCTGGTGGACGGCAAGCCGCAGCTCTCCTGTATCACGCTGGCCTGCCGCTGCGAAGGCAGCGAGGTCAGTACCATCGAATCGCTGGCGCAGCAGGGTCGCCTGAGTGCCCTGCAGACGGCCTTCAACGAGAAGCTCGGAACGCAGTGTGGTTTCTGCACGCCGGGCATGATCATGGCGGCGCAAGCCCTGCTGCTGCGCGAGCCGGATCCGAGCGAGGCACAGATTCGCGAAGCCCTGTCAGGCAATATCTGTCGCTGCACCGGTTATGTGAAGATCATCGAGTCGGTTCAGGCGGCTGCCGCAGCCATGGCCCAGACCGCAGGAGAAGCAGCATAGATACCGTTCTCGATCCAAAGCTCTCACGCCTGGCCGTTGGTGTGCGCCAACCGCTGATCGACGGCGTCGAAAAAGTGTCGGGGCAGGCGCTCTACACAGCGGATCTGCCCTCGCGCGAGGCGCTGGTGGGCGCCATTCTGCGCAGCCCGCTGGCGCACGCCAGAATTCGCTCCATCGACCTCAGTCGGGCGCGCGCGCTGCCCGGTGTGCGAGCCGTCATCAGTGGCGATGAGTGCGACGTGCCCTATGGCGTGATACCGATTGCGCAGAACGAGTTTGCGCTGGCGCGTGGGCGCGTGCGCTACTGTGGCGAGCCCATTGCAGCCGTTGCGGCAGTGGACCAGGCGACCGCGCGCGCCGCGCTGGACGCCATCGTGCTCGATCTGGAAGAACTGCCCACCTGCTTTGATGCCCCCAGCGCGCGTGCCGCCGACGCTTTCCAACTGCACGACGATCAACCCGGCAATATTGCGCGCGATGTGGACCACACTTTTGGTGATGTCGAAGGTGGCTTCGCCGCAGCCGATCTGGTGCTGGAAGAGCGTTTTCATTACGCTGAAGTAACCCACGCCATGATGGAGCCCAACGCCTCGCTGGCGAGTTGGGACGGCGAACGTGGCCGGCTGACGCTGCACACGGTGTCGCAGGTGCCCTACTACGTGCACCTGATCCTGGCGCAGTGCATGCATCTGGATGCTTCGCAGATCCGCGTCATCAAACCCTTTGTCGGTGGTGGCTTCGGGCACCGCACCGAGACCCTCAATTTCGAGATCATCGCCTCTCTGCTGGCGCGCGCTGCCCAGGGTACGGTCAAGCTGGAGCTCTCGCGTGAGGAGTCCTTCATCACGCACCGGGGCCGGCCCGAAACCGACGTGCGTCTGAAGATTGGCCTGTCCAGCAGCGGTGTCATCAAGGCGGTTGACTGCGAGGTGGTGCAGCGCGGCGGTGCCTACGCCGGCTATGGCCTGGTGACGATTCTGTACGCTGGCTCCTTGCTGCACGCGATGTACCAGTTGCCGGCCTGCCGCTACTACGGTTTGCGCGTCTACACCAACACACCACCAAACGGCGCCATGCGCGGACATGGCTCGGTCGATGTGCGCCATGCCTTCGAGTCCATGCTCGACACCATGGCGCAAACCTTGGGCCTCGATCCCTTTGAGGTGCGCCGCGCCAATCTGCTCTCAATCCCGCACCGGACCATCAACGACCTGCAGGTGAATTCCTGTGGCCTGGGGGAGTGCCTGGACAAGGTGCAGGCGGCCTCCGGCTGGCACGAGCGCCGCGCCAGCATGCCCAAGGGACGCGGTCTGGGCCTGGCCTGCTCGCATTACGCCAGCGGCTCGGCGAAACCCGTGCACTGGAGTGGTGAGCCGCATGCGGTGGTCAACCTCAAGCTCGATTTCGACGGCGGTATCACGGTGCTGACCGGCGCCGCCGACATCGGCCAGGGTTCCTCGACGCTGCTGGCACAGATGGTGGCCGAGGTCATGGGCTTGTCGATGCAGCGCCTGCGCGTGGTCGCCAACGACAGCGCAGTCACACCCAAGGACAACGGCTCCTATTCCTCGCGCGTCTCCTTCATGGTCGGCAACGCCGCCATCAATGCTGCCAAGGCCTTGCTGCAGATTCTGCTGCAGGCCGCTGCCACCAAGTTTGGCGTGCCGCTGGAGCAGGTCGAGTGCCACGGTGAAAGCTATGTTGTTGCCGGCAGCGACAAGTCGCTGAGCTACAAGGAGGTCGTCACACTGGCGTTGCAGGCGGGCGGTACCGTCACGGCGCGCGGTCACTGGTCAACACCGCGTGAAACCCAGGGCGGCAAGTTCCGTGGGGCGGCAGTGGGAACCAGTGCAGGTTACTCGTACGCCGCGCAGGTGGTGGAAGTGGAAGTGGACGAAGACACCGGCATGGTGCGCGTGGTCAAGGTCTGGGTCGCACACGACTGCGGCCGCGCCATCAACCCGCTGGCGGTGGAAGGTCAGGTGCAGGGCTCGGTCTGGATGGGCATGGGTCAGGCCTTGTGCGAGGAAACGCAGTACCACCAGGGTCTGCACATGCGCGCCAATTTTCTGGACTACCGCATACCCACCATCGTCGAGTCGCCACCGATAGAAACCTATATCGTCGAGGCACCTGATCCGAACGGCCCCTTTGGTGCGAAAGAAGCCGGGGAGGGTTCGCTCTCAGGTTTTCTGCCAGCCCTGACCAACGCCATCGCGCACGCCACGGGTTTGCGTCTGCATGAGTTGCCCGCTACACCGGACCGCATGCTGGATGCTTTGGTGGCGCGCAAGCGTGCGCTCAAACTCAGCGCAGCCAAAAGCGCTGCCTTGAAGAAAGAGCAGGCCTGAAGTGGACGCCATGACTCCTTTTGTTCTGCGCTCGCCAAAGTCCGCAGGTGAGGTGGTGGCGCTGCTGGCAGCCAACCCGCTCTCACGCGTGATTGCTGGCGGCACCGATCTGATGCCCAATCTGCGTCGCGGCATCGGCGCGCCCGACATGCTGCTCGATCTCAGTGGCATTGAAGAATTGAAACAACTGCGCCGTGACGGCAAGGCCTGGCTGATAGGCGCTGGCGTGACGCTGCAGTCGCTTGCCAGCGACAGCCAGATACTGGCCGAGTTGCCGGTGCTGGCGCAAGCCGCCGCCGCTGTGGCGGGCCCGAGTCACCGGGGTGTGGCCACGCTCGGCGGCAATCTGTGTCTGGACACGCGCTGCGTCTTTTACAACCAGAGCGAGTGGTGGCGCCAGTCGAACAACTACTGTCTCAAATACCGTGGGGATGTGTGCCATGTGGCGCCGCAGGGCGCACGCTGCCATGCAGCCTGGAGCGGTGATCTGGCACCCGCGCTGATCGCGCTGGATGCGAACATTGAACTGCTGGGAAGCAGCGGTCCGCGCAGCCTGCCGCTGGCCGATTTTTACCAGGACGACGGTGCCAAGCCCTTGATGCTGTTGCCCGGTGAACTGGTCACGGGTGTGCGCATTCCGGCTCAGGCTGCGGGGATGCGCTGCGCCTACCGCAAGGCGCGCGTGCGCGCTGCGGTGGACTTTCCTCTGGCCGGTGTTGCGATGCGCCTGCTGATGAGCGACGGTGTTCTGACCGAGCTGCGGGTGGCGCTGACCGGCACCAATTCGCAACCGATCCTGATTGAAGGCAGCGACGCCTTGTGCAACAAAGCGGTTGCTGCCGAGTCGCTGGCTGCGCTGGGCAAACTGGTGCAAAAGCAGGTCAGCCCGATGCGCAGCACCGTCACGGCATCGAACTACCGGCGCCAGGTGGCGTCGGTACTGGCGCAGCGCCTGCTGGGCGAACTGAGCGCATCCTGAGCGTGAAAACAGCGCCGCTGTTGCGCAGTCCCGGTGAACACTGGCTCGAGGCTGACGGCATGCATGTGGAGGTGCGAGGCCTGCTGCCTCCCAATCCCTTTGTCACCATCATCGGTTTGATCGAGCGCTTGGCGCCCGGGCAAACCCTGACCGTGCACCATGACCGCGACCCGGTGCCGCTCTATGCCGAACTGGCAGAGCGTGGCTGGCTGGCCGAGCGCATCCATGGCGAGCCGGGCGAGGTCCGTCTGCTTCTCAGCAGGGACGCCTGATGGCAACAGCCAACACCTTTCTGGGCAGCGCGAGCGGGCGCTTGTTGCAGGCCGCTATTCCGTTCCGATTCTTCGCCGCCGCCGTGCTGTTTCACCTGCTAGCCTGGCTGGCGCTGGCCTGGGCCGGGCCCGACATCATTGACTTCGTCGGTGGCCTCGGATGGACGCTGGCCGGCCTGCACCTGCTGACGCTCGGTGTGCTGGTGATGACGGCGCTGGGCGCCAGTCTGCAATTGCTTCCGGTGGCGACACGTCAGCCTGTGATGTCGCAGCGCTGGCCTTACGAACTGCTCTGGGGTCTTTACGTGCTGGGTGTGATGGCTGTGGTTGCCGGGATGGCGCTCTGGTTGCCGACCCTGCTCTGGCTGGGTGCGCTTACCGTCGCGTTGGCTTTGCTGCTCTACCTGGGCTTGTTGGCGCTCAATCTGCGGGGCGCCAAAGGCATGCCGCTGGTGGTGGTGCACGGCTGGGTCGCGGCCCTGTCCTTGTTGGTGTTGCTGGCCAGTGCCTTGTCACTGGCCGGCCTCTACAGCGGCATCATTTTGATCGAGCGCACTGCCGCCATTGGATTGCATGTCAGCTTTGCCGCCTACGGCTTGATGGGTTTGCTGGTGATGGGCTTTTCCTACATCCTGGTGCCGATGTTCGCGCTCGCTGACAACCCGGCACCGGCCTGGTCTCATCTTTCACTCGGCCTGGCCATGTTCGCGCTGCTTGTTGCCATGCTGGTGCTGCTGGGGCTGGTGTCGCCCGTGTTGTTTCGCCTCGCCATCGTCGCCGGTGCGCTTGCCTTCCTGATTCATGTGGCGCTGATGGAGCAGGCCCTGCGCAGCGGGATGCGCCGCAATCTGGGGACTTCCTTTGTGCTGGTGCGCCTGGGTTGGGCCTGCCTTGCCGCAAGTTTTGCCCTGGCGCTGGCGCTTGAAATGGAAATCGGTCTGCGCCACGCTGCAGTGCTGTTCGGCATCTTGCTGATCGGTGGTTTGTTGACCCTGCTGCTGGGTGTGCTCTCGCGCATTGTGCCGTTCCTGGCGGCGATGCATGCCGGCGCCGGCATGCGCCGCCCGCCGACCCCGTCCAACATGACAGCGCAGCGGCCGCTGGACATCCATCTTTACTGCCATTCGGCGGCTTTGGCGCTGCTGCTGGCCGGGGTCTCTTTTGACAACGTCTGGCTGCTGCGTGGCGGCACGCTGGCGGGCATTGCAGGCGCTGTTGCCTACGGCGCCTTCTTTCTTCACACCTGGCGCCGCATGAGCAAGATGCTGGCAAGCAAAGCACAGCCGTAAGGTTCCAAATCAGCTCATTGAGCTTTCCATCAATCATGATGTGCGCAAAGGAACACACTGCCATCCCGAACGTCCAGTTTGTCATCCCGCACGTCCAGTTTGTCATCCCGGCCCCGGATCAGGTCCGGGGTTTCAACATCCGGGA
>JBAXFI010000012.1:0-41838 GCA_037139995.1 Comamonadaceae bacterium
TGGACTTGCCGCTGATCGAGCGCGTCGCACAGCGCGCCTGGCGGCACCGCAATCGTGCTGGCGAGGCGATCCAGGTCGATATCGTGACACAGGACTTGCAGCAGGGTGCCGCGCGGGCGCGCCTGGTGATGGTGACAGACCTGTCCAGGCGCCGCCAGCAGGAACGGGTGCGCCAGCAACTGTCGCGGCGCGTCACCGACGTGATCGAAAACATGACCGACGCCTTCTTTGCGCTCGATCGGAACTGGTGTTTCACCTATGTCAACGCACACGCCGAGAAGGTGCTGCAGCGCAGCCGCGAGGAACTGCTCGGCTGCAACGTTTGGGAAAAATACCCGGCCGCGGTCGGTAGCATCTACCAGATCGAGTATGAGCGAGCGCTGGCCGAGTCGCGCACGACGCGCTTTGAGGCCCCGGATGCGGATGGCCTGAACACCTGGCTTTCGGTCACCGCTTACCCCTCCAGGGAAGGCCTGGCCGTTTATTTCCGGGATATCAGCGAGAAGCACAGGGTCGAGCGTGCGCTGCGGGAGGAGCGCCAGGTGCTCGCCAGCGTGATCAACGCGACCGACGATGCCATCGTCGCCACCGATGTCAAAGGGCGCATTCGAATGTTCAATCCCGGGGCCGAGCGCGTTTTTGGCTACTCCAGCGAGGCCGTGCTGGGTCAGAGCATGGAGTTGCTGTTGCCCGAGGCTGCGCGCTCGGCACACCCGCTGCATCTGCGCGAATTTGCCGCCTCGGAGACGGCCAGTCGAAGCCTGGGCTCGGGCCGGCGCGTCCAGGGCGTGCGCTCCGACCGGCAGCCGATCGAGTTGGAAGCGACCATATCCAAGGTCTCGCAAGGCGACGAACTGTTGCTGATTGCGTGCCTGCGCGACGTCACCGAGCGTATCCACCGGGACGCCGAGTTGCAGCGCTCGCGCGCGCAGCTTTCCGATTTGACGCAGCGCCTCATGGCGCAGGAGAGAACCCTGGTCAGGGGCCTGGCACAAACGCTGCATGACCATCTCGGCCAGACCATGGCGGCGATCCGCATGGCGCATGAAACGGTGCTGACCTTTCAGTCTGATCAGGGTGTCGCGCCAGCACCGGAAATCGTCCGACTGCAGGCGCAGATGGGGGTCCTGATGGGCCATGCTGTCAGCCAGATCAGGCAGGTGTTGATGGACCTGCGGCCGCCGCTGCTGGAGGAGCGAGGGCTGCTGGCCGCGCTCGACAATGAAGTACGCAGCCGCGCGCTGACGCATCCCAGAGTTGACCTGTCATTGCGCGTGGCAGCCGCCAGCAGCGAACTGCGCTGGCCCCCGGAGCTTGAATATGCGGCCTTCATGGTGGCGCGCGAGGCGATTGAGAATGCCTTGCGCCATTCGGGTTCGCCATCGGTTTTGGTTCGCATAGCCGGTAGCACCCACGCGCTGCAACTGGAGGTGGTTGACCTCGGGCACGGCGTCATGGCCGAACCTGACGGCAGGACGCGCCATCTGGGCATTCTCGGCATGCGTGAGCGCGCCCAGACGATAGGCGCCCAGGTCAGGATCGATTCGACGCCGGGTCGCGGAACATGCGTCAGCTTCAGTTGGAGCGCGACGCCATGACCCGCCTTTACCTGGTTGATGACCACCAGATCGTGCGCGAAGGCCTGCGTGCCATGCTCGAGGCCAAAGGGCATCAGGTGGTCGGTGATTCGGCCGACATGACGCAGGCACTGGCGGACCTGCTGCGCCTGAACCCGCAGGTCCTGTTGCTCGATCTCAACCTGGGCGGGCGTTCCGGATTCGAGCTGCTGGCCGAGCTGCAGCGCCGCAATTTGCCGATCCGCTGCGTCGTGCTGAGCATGTCGGCGCAACCGCGTGATGTGGCCGAGGCGCTGCGCCTGGGCGCCAGCGCCTATGTACTCAAGGGTTCGGCCGGAATCGAACTCACGAACGCGATCGAAGCCGCCGCTCAGGGCCGGCGCTACCTGGGCGCCGAGGTTAGCGCACTGGCACTGGAGGTGCTGGTGCATCCGGACCGCATCGACCCCTTTGGCAAGCTCTCACCGCGCGAGCGCCAGATCGTCAGCATGGTCGTCAACGGCCAGTCAAGTTCGCGTATCGGTCTGGAGCTGCACCTCTCGCCCAAGACCGTCGCCACCTATCGCAGCCGCCTGATGGCCAAGCTCGGCGCGCCCGATGTGACCGCTCTGGTGCGCCTGGCGATTCAGTACCGGCTGCTCGACGCGGCCGCGCCGCCGGGCGCAGACGTTGATCTGCATCAGACGCCCCCACAACTGGCGCTGTTTGCCGACAAGGCGGATCAAGAACTCCCTACAGACGGTTTGGCTGGCGCTGCCTAGAGTCGTGCCTGCGGCTGGTCGCAGTGTCCGTCGGGCGCCCTCAGCCGGTGAAAGAAGCACATCATGATGAACCTTCAAACCGAGTCGTGCCAGAGCCGCGCCGGTTGGCAGCCGTCATTGGGGCAGGGCGCGCTCAAGCTCGAGCGCGACGAGCGCTGGTCGGATTTTCCGGAACTGCTGGGTTTGTTGCGCTTTGATGGTCCGGTGCGGCAGTCGGACGAGGCCAGCATGTTCCGGCGGCGTCGTCTCAAAGCGGGCCAGTGCGCGCTGGCCATGGGGCGGCCGTTCGATGGCTTGTACGTGGTTCGCCTGGGCGCCATGAAGACCAGCATGACCGATGTCGAGGGTGGCGAACATGTCATTGCCTTTCCGATGAAAGGCGATGTGCTCGGCTCCGACGGCATTTGCCACGCCAGGTACATGAGCGAGGTCGTGGCACTGACCGACTGCGATCTGGTGCGGATTCCAGCCGAGGAGCTGTTTGCGCAACAACGCTCCAGCAACGATCTGGAGCGCGTCGCCTACTGGGCCATCAGCCGCGAGATGGTGCAGGAGCAAAGCGCCTATGCCATGACCAACCTGCCCAAGACCGAGGCCAGGGTAGCGCACTTTCTGTGCATTCAATCCCAGCGCTTTGCAGCGATGGGCTACTCACCGACCGAGTTCATCTTGCCGATGACGCGCCGCGACATCGGCAGTTACCTCAACGTGACGCTTGAGTCGGTCAGCCGTGCCATGTCGGCGTTGCGGCGCGAGGGCATCATTGAGGTCGAGCGACGCAAGATCCGGATCCGGTCGCTCGAAGCGCTGCGCCACTTCGGGCTCTGAACAGCATGTCCACTGGCAACGTAGTGTCACTGCTGCGCAGCAGCCCGACTTTCGAGGCGATGCTGGTTCCCACCGATGGTTCGGCGCTATCAACGGCGGCGGCGCTCAAGGCGGTCGAGTATGCCAAGCGCCTGCAGTTGCCGATCGTCGCCTTTCATTCGATACCGATCTACCGCTATCCGGTCTACCTCGGTGGTATTCCGTTCGAGTATCCGTCCGAGTCCGAATACCAGGAGCAGTGCCGCGCGATCGCCGAACGCTATCTCGACCTGGTCGTCAAGGCGGCGGGAGCGCGCGGTGTTGTGGCCAGCAAGCGGATCGAGTTCAACTCGGCGCCAGCCCAGGCCATCGTGGAGGCCGCGAAGCACGAAAGCTGCAGCATGATCTTCATGGGTTCGCACGGGCGCGGCGGCATGTCCAGAGTCTTTCTGGGCAGTGTCGCGCTCAAGGTCCTGACGCTGGTGCAGTTGCCGGTGATGTTGGACCGGCCAACACAAAAAGAGATTTCCGACGCCGAAGATTTGATGAGCCAGCACGCGATCGAACCCTGAATCTTGCTAATTCCCCCAGCCGGGCTGCCGCACAGGCTGGCTGGGTACACTCTGGCTGTCCCTTTTTGGTGAGCAGCCATGACACAGCCAAACACTCCACTTCCCCACTTGTGCCTGCGCAAGGTGAGGTTCTATCGAGCGGTCATTCTTCTGGCCACCCTGGGTCCGGCGATGGCCTTGCTGGCCAGCGGCGCCAACCTTGAAGCCAGGGCGCTGAACCTGCAGGCCACACCGAGTGCCAATGCAGCATCAGCGCCGGCGGCGCCTGCACCAGCGGCCTCTGCCCCGGCTCCTGCCAGACCGGCTGACCCAAGCCTGCCCAAGCCCTTTGCCGAAGTGATCAAGGATGCCAAGCAGCAGGACGGCCTGTTTCCGATCTGGCGCAAGGATGAGAAAGTCTGGCTGGAAATTCCCAAATCGGCGCTCGACACGCCCTTTTTGTTCACGGTCAATATCGCCAGTTCGGTCGGTGAGCGCGGCCTCTATGCGAGCCAGATGGGCCGCGATGCGCTGGCCCAGTGGCGGCGCATTGGCAACCAGATGCAGTTGCTGGCGCTCAATACCAAGTTCCGGGCTGTGGGCGGGTCCGAACTGGCCGTGAGCCAGGCGTTCTCGCCCAGTCTGCTGGCCTCGGCAGCGGTGCTCAGCCTGGAGCACCCCGAGCGCAAGTCGATCCTGGTCGACGCCGGTTTTCTGCTGGCCGACATCCCCGGCTATTCAACGCGCATCGAATCCGCTTACCGCCTGACCTACACGCTGGACAAGCCCAACTCCTCCTTTGATGCAACGCGCGCCGAACCGGCCCTGAGCACCTTGACGGCGCGCGTGCATTTCTCCACGCCCCGCATTCCGGCTGCTCCATTGACGCCACCGCCGGTACCCAGCCCGACACCGCCTCAGGCCACGCCCGATCCGCGCAGTTTTTTTGTGAGCTATGTCTACAACTTCGCGGCCCTGCCGCAGACGCCGATGGCAACGCGACTGGCGGATCCGCGTCTGGGACATTTCATGGAGTCTTTTACCGACCTTAGCGCTGACATGAAGGCCAACGCCCGCGTTCACTTTGTCCAGCGCTGGCGTCTGGAGAAGAAGGATCCGTCGTCGGCGCTGTCGGAACCTGTGCGTCCAATCGTGTACTGGATGGACAAGAACATTCCCGCCAGGTATCGCCCGGCGGTGCAGGCCGGCATCACCGAATGGAACAAGGCTTTTGAGAGAATCGGGTTCAAGAATGCAGTCCTTGCGAAGCAGCAGCCCGATGATGCGGACTGGGACAACATGGACGCGGCGCACGCCTCCATCCGCTGGTTCGTTGGGGCGGATGTCGGCTTTGCCATTGGCCCCAGCCACACCGATCCGCGCACCGGCGAAATCCTGGACGCGGACATCGGCATGAGTGATGTTTTTGCCCGCGGCGCACGGCGTTTTGTGGTGGAAGATGCGGCCAGAGGCGGTGCGCCCCATGCTGCGCACGATGCCTACTGCAATTACGCCCAGGAGGCGGCGGCCGAGATGAACTTTGCACTGGACGTGCTGGAAGCACGTGGCGATATTGCGCCCGACAGTCCCGAGGCCGAGGCCTTTGTGCGGGCAGTGATTACCGACACCATCATGCACGAGGTCGGGCACACACTGGGACTCAAACACAACTTCAAGGCATCGACCACCGTCACCCAGGCCCAGTTGCAGGACTTGAGCTACACCCAGACCCACGGCATATCCGGCTCCGTGATGGATTACAACGCCTACAACCTGGCGCTCGAGGGCGAGCGCCAGGGCAGCTACAACAATACGACGCTGGGCGCCTACGACTACTGGGCCATCGAATACGCCTACAAGCCGCTGGAGGCCGCGACTGAAGTTGCCGAACTGGGACGGATCGCGGCACGCAGCACCGAGAGCGCGCTGGCCTATGGCGATGACAGCGATGCCGGTGGCGGTGCCAACAACGATGGCATGGATCCCCTGGTAAACCGCTTCGATCTCGGCGACGACCCGCTGGCCTATTACAAGAAACGCCTGAAGCTCTCGCAGGAACTGTGGGCGCGTCTGCAGGAGCGCAAGCCCCAGCCTGGGGAAGACCCGCTGCGCCAGCGCCGCGTCCTGCTGTCGGGCTTCAACCAGCTGCAACGCGCGGCTGATCTGGTAAGCAAGTATGTCGGTGGCATGCATGCGCTGCGCGACCTGCCGGGCAGCACCGGCCGAGCCAGTTTCACGCCGGTGGACCCTGCCAAGCAAAGAGAGGCACTGCAGTTCCTGGCGTCTGGATTGTTCAGTGCGACGTCCTTCAGATTCAGGCCGGAGTTTCTGTCGGGTCTGACGCTGGACTACAACGAGTGGGATCGCGGTGGCCCGGTGAACCTGCGTGCCGTGGTTCTGCGCGCACAGACCGCGGCCATGGACCGCCTGCTCTCGGGCAACACGGCGCAGCGTCTGCTCGACCTCCCCAACTATCTGGCGCCGGCACAGCGCCGCTCGATGATCTCGCTGAGCGAGGTCTACCAGACACTGCAGAACAGCATCTGGAGTGAGCTCTCCGGTGCTGCCGAGATCGATGTACTGCGGCGCGGCTTGCAACGCGAGCACCTGAAACGACTGCAGGCCGTTCTGACCAAGGGCTCGGCTGCACTGCCAAGCGACGCGCTCAGTCTTGCGCGATTGCATGCCACACGCTTGCAACAATCGCTGCGCAGCGCCCTGGCCCGGGGTGGCCGCAGTGTGGAAACGCGCGCTCATCTGGCTGAGAGTCTGGGCATCCTGACCGAATCCTTGCGCGCCACCATGCAGCGCAGCTAGCTCCAACGGAAGGTTCACCATGTTGACATTACCGACCTATGAAGACGTGACTGCTGCCGCGGCGCGACTCCAGGGGCAGGCGCATCGGACACCGGTCATGCGCTCGCGCACGGCGGACCAGCGCCTTGGGGCCAGTGTTTTTTTCAAGTGCGAAAACTTTCAGCGCATGGGTGCTTTCAAGTTTCGCGGCGCCTTCAATGCGCTGTCCAGATTCAGCGCCGCGCAGCGGCAGGCCGGTGTCATTACCTTTTCGTCGGGCAATCACGCGCAGGCGATTGCCTTGTCGGCACGCCTGCTCGGCATTCCGGCCACCGTCCTGATGCCGCTGGACGCGCCGCCGAGCAAGATCGAGGCTACCAAGGGCTACGGTGCCGAAGTGGTCCTGTTTGATCGCTACCAATGCGATCGTGAAGCGCTGACAAGAGAGTTGGCAGAGCAACGCGGCCTGACACTGATCCCACCGTATGACCACCCGGATGTGATTGCCGGGCAGGGAACGGCCGCCCGGGAACTCTTCGAAGAAGTTGGCGCACTCGACTTTCTGCTGGTGCCGCTGGGTGGTGGCGGGCTGCTGGCGGGCTCGGCTTTGTCGGCGCGTGCGCTGGCAGCCGAATGCCAGGTTTACGGTGTCGAACCGCTGGCTGGCAACGATGGTCAACAGTCGTTTCGATCGGGTGCCATCGTCCACATCGAGACCCCCAAGACAATTGCGGACGGCGCGCAAACGCAGCATCTGGGCCAGTACACCTTTGGCATCATCCGGCGCGACGTCCGCGATGTGCTGACTGCCAGCGATGCCCAACTCGTCGAAGCCATGCGCTTTTTTGCCGAGCGCATGAAGATGCTGGTCGAGCCGACCGGCTGTCTCGGTTTTGCCGCCGCCTGCCACGCCGCTCTACCGCTTGCCGGAAAACGTGTCGGGGTCATTCTCAGCGGCGGCAATGTTGATTTGCGGCGTTTTGGAGAGTTGCTCGCGGCATGAGTCCGGCAGCACCTGTTTCCAGGACGGCTCTGCTGACCACCGGGGTCATGCACCTGGCTTTGCTCTGGCTGGCGTGGCAGTCCGCGCCCATGGTGCAGTCGGTGCGTTCGGTGGTCCAGTATCTGGCACCCATCACCGTCCGACCCGAACAGCCGAACAAACCGATCAGCGTGCCGATACCCCTGCCTGAACCGAAACTCAAAACGGTGACCGAGATTGCGCCGCCAGCACCGCCCGTGATTCAGCCCAAGGCGATCGAGCTGCCTCCAGAGAAGCCGGTAGAGTTGAAGCTGCAGCCGGTATTGCCGCCGCCAGCACCAGTGGCGCCTCGAGTCGAGCGCGTGCAGCCCGAGCCACCCGCACCCATCGCCGCGCCAGCGCCTTCGCCACCCGTGCCTGTGCAGATCGTTCCCAGACCGGTCCCGTTACCTGTGGCGCCGGTCGAAGTGCCCCTTGAGCAAATTCCGATTCCGGCGCCCACAGCCGTTCCGGTTGCGCTGCCCGAGCCCACCCCAGCACCAGCGCCTGCACCAGCGCCAGCCCCCGCACCCGCACCCGCACCCGCACCCGTTGCGACCACGGCACCGACGCGGCCGGCGGCCATCACGCCAGTGGAGAGTGCGCAGGGCACAACGGCGCCGCAAGCGCCTAGCCGAGCAGCTCCGGCTGGAGCGGCTGGTGCGCCGGCGCCGCTCAACCTCTATCCTTACAGCATGAAGAATGCACCGCGTCAGCGTAGCCTGGCCGAAATGGCCAATGAGCAACTCAACGGAACCGGGCAGCGTGACCGTCTGGGCGAAGCCATGGCCGGTGCGGCCAAGCCCGATTGCATTGGCCCCAATGCGGCTGGCAGCCTGCTCAGCGCCATTGCGATTCCGATCGCCGCTGCGATGGACAAGTGCAAATAGTCAGCCACCCTTTTTCAGGAAACCACCATGTCAAGAAACGTTCACGCTTCACATCGCCGCCTACGCTGGCCAACCTCTTTGCTGCTCGCGTTGGGCCTGCTTGTCGGCACACTGGCACAGGCGCAATCCGGCGCGGTGGCGTTCATGGCGCCCGTGGCCGAGGTGGTGAGCAATCCCTACGGTCTGCGCTCGGTCTGGGCGCAGGGGGACTGGGTGGCCAGGGCGACTTTGCTGCTGCTGGCGTTCATGTCTTTGTTGAGCTGGTATTTCATCATTGCCAAGTGGCTAACGCAGCGCCAGTTGCAGGCCCAACTGCAGGCAGCCAACAGTGCGTTCACGCGTGACGAAACTCTGCAACTGCGCAGCGAAGCGATGGATACGCAGAGCCCGTTTCGTTCTATGGTGATGTCCGCACTGGCCGCACGGCGCCGCCATGCCAGCCTGGCCGGGCAGGTTGATCTGGGCAACTGGCTGAGTCAGGACATTGTGCATTCGGTTTCCAGCCTGCAGATGCGCAGCCAGGAAGGGCTTTCCATCCTGGCAACCGTGGGCTCCACGGCTCCGTTTGTTGGTTTGTTTGGTACGGTCTGGGGTATTTACAACGCTCTGGTGACGATTGGTGTCTCGGGTCAGGCTTCGATCGACAGAGTGGCAGGCCCGGTCGGTGAGGCCCTGATCATGACGGCCTTGGGCCTGGCAGTGGCGGTGCCGGCGGTGCTGGCCTACAACGCGCTGGTGCGACGCAACCGCGTGACGCTGCACGCAGTCAAGAGTTTCAGCTCGGAACTGCACACCCAGTTGCTGGTGGAAGTGGAGCGCCAGCAAGGCAAGACCGCTGCGCGCCGGGAGGCTTGATCGGTGGCCATCAGCTTCAAGGACGAAGTGCAGGACGACGCTGATCTGTCCGACATCAACACGACGCCGCTGGTCGATGTCATGCTGGTGCTCCTGATCATCTTCCTGATCACTATTCCTGTTATCAACACCTCGGTGGCAGTGCGCCTGCCGCAACAGGCAAACCAGTTGCGCCAGAGTCAGCCCGAGACGGTGCTGATCTCTGTCGACGCGGCCGGCCAGAGTTACTGGTTTGACGCGCGCCTGAACGATGCGCAAAGCCTGCAGGAGAAACTTAAAAAGATTGCCGCTCAGTTGCCGCAGCCTGCGGTGCATATCCGGGGCGATGCGCGGGCCGATTTTGAGGCGGTGGCGCGGGTTCTGTATGCCTGCCAGCAAGCCGGCATTGCGCACATTGGTTTTGTCACCGAGCCGACGCGCCATGGCCATTGACTTCGATGAAGCGCTCGATGCGGCCGAGCCCGAACTCAGCTCGGGCATGAACATCACGCCGCTGATTGATGTGCTGCTGGTGCTGCTGGTGATGTTCATCATCACGATCCCGATCCAGCTGCATTCGGTCAACATGGAAATGCCGGCGGGCTTGCCGCCGCCGCTCAGCAGGGAGCCGCTGGTGGTGAGAATCGAGCTAACGGAGGAGAATCAGCTCATCTGGAACGAGGAGCCACTGGCCGACCGTGCCACGCTGGAGCAGCGGCTGCAGGCAGCAGGGCAACTGGCGGAACAACCGGAGATTCACATCCGCTCGCATCCGAATGCCAAGTACGACACGCTGGCCGCGGTGCTGAGCGCCTCACAACGGCTGGGGCTGCAAAAGATCGGTGTCGTCGGCCTGGAGTCGTACGCGCGCTGACTGCAGACCCTCGGCAGTCAGGCGCAGCACGCGGTCCGCGCGTCGCGCTGCGGCGTCGGAATGGGTTACCAGTACCAGCGATGCACCATGCTGGCGGCTCTGTGAAATCAACGCGTCCATCACCTTGGCAGCGGTGCCAGGGTCGAGGTTGCCGGTGGGCTCGTCGGCCAGCAGCAGGGACGGGCGGTGCACCAGGGCGCGCGCAATGGCCACCCGTTGCAACTGACCGCCGCTGAGTTGTTGCGGCAGGCGTGGCCCGAGTCCGCTCAATCCAACCGCATCGAGCATGGCCTGCACCCGGGCGTCATCAGGCTGACCGAGCAGCAGCAGCGGCAGCGCCACGTTCTGCGCTACGTCCAGATGCGGCAGCACATGAAAAGCCTGGAACACAAAGCCGGTTTTTTCGCGCCGCAAGCGTGCCTTCTGCTCGTCATTCAGGCCACCCAAATCCAGGCCATCGAGCAGCACCGAACCCTGGTCCCAACTGTCCAGACCTGCCATGCAATTGAGCAGCGTGGATTTGCCCACGCCGGACTCGCCCAGGATGGCGACAAATTCGCCACTCGCCACGGTCAGTGAGACATGGCTGAATACCGCTACCTCGCCGTAGCGCTTGCTCAGATCGGTGATCACCAGGCTCATGTCTGCCTCACTAGCGCCAGCACGTGGGCGAGCGCGTCGGGTGCATCGCAGGCAACGACGCGGCGCTGTGGCATCGCGCGCAGCCAGGTCAGCTGGCGCTTGGCTAGCTGGCGCGTGGCAAAGATGCCTTTGTCGCGCAGCTCGCTCATTGGCCACAGGCCTTCGAGCGCCTCCCAGGCCTGTCGGTAGCCGACACAGCGCATGGAAGGCAGATCGGCACCGAGGTCGCCGCGCGCGCGCAGCGCCCTGACCTCATCGAGCAGACCGCTGGCGAGCATGGCATCGAAGCGCTGCGCTATGCGCTGGTGCAGCCAGCTGCGCTCTGTCGGTTCGAGCGAAATCAGCAGCTCACTCTGGCTGGCTGCAGCGCCAGCGCTCAACTTTCTGGCCGTGTGAAATGAGGAGATGGCTTGGCCGCTGATCCGAAAAACTTCCAGTGCGCGGCTGATGCGCTGTGCATCCGCCGGTTGCAGCCGCTCTGCCGTCACGGGGTCCACTTTGGCAAGGTCGGCGTGCAACGCCGGCCAGCCACGCTGCGTCGCCTCCTGAGCCAAAGCGGTCCGCACGTTGGCGTCGGCTTTGGGCATGCTGTCCAGGCCCTCCCGCAAGGCCTTGAAGTAAAGCATGGTGCCGCCGACCAGCAAGGGCAGCTTGCCGCGCGCGCTGATGTCGGCGATGAGTGCTTGCGCGTCGGCCACAAACTCGGCTGCGCTGTAAGCCTGCAGCGGATCCCGGATGTTGATCAGGTGATGTGGCACCGCAGCCAGTTCGGCGTTCGAGGGTTTTGCCGTGCCGATGTCCATGCCGCGATAGACCAGAGCCGAGTCCACGCTGATGATCTCGACCGCGCGTTCACGCGCAATGGCCATGGCTGCCGCCGTCTTGCCGGAGGCCGTAGGTCCCGCCAAAGCGATGTAGTGCCGGGCAAATTCAGCTTGCACCGCGCCTGCCCTGCTTTTGCACCAGTGTCCAGGCGATCAGCGCGACCATGACACTCCAGAACCAGATGCCGTAGACCAGCGGGAAGATGGTGCCGTCCATGTGCGTACCGAGCCAGTTGCCGATCAGGAAGACGGCCAGCATCATCAGAAATCCGTTCAGTGCGGAGGCGGCTCCGGCTGACTGCGGAAACGGACCGACGACACCACTTTGACTGCAGGGCATCTGGATACCATGGCCCAGCATGAACAGGTAGAAGGGCGGCATGATGGTCCACGCACTTTTCCAACCCAGTAGCGCCAGCACGCCCGCGATGGTGCCGCCGGACAGGCTCAACACCCCCGCGATGGCGACGGTCCGGCGCACATCAAAACGGTTAAGCAGGTACCTGCACAGGAAAGTGCCCAGCAGGTAGGAAAAAGCCATCGAAAACACCAGCAGTCCGTAGTGGGTTGTGCTCAGCCCCAGCACCTTGATGAAGACAAAGGAACTGGAGGCCAGGAAGGTGAACAGGCAGCCGTAAGAGGCGGTAGCAAGTGCCGAAAATGCGATAAATGTAGGGTTGCGCAGAATCAGCAGCCAGGTCTGCATCAGATGGCCGCCCTGCAGTGCCTGCAGGTTCTTCTTCGGCAGCGTTTCCTCGAAGCGCAAGGCAATCAGGGCCAGACTGATGGCGCCAAAGATGGTCAGTGTCAGCAGCGAGATGCGCCAGTTGAACAGGTCTGCCAGCAGCCCTCCGAGCGGCGGGCTCAGGCAGGCGATCAGACCCAGACCACTCAATCCCTTGGACATGACCCGCGCGCCCTGTGCCGGTGCGTACAGGTCGCGCACGATGGCGCGCGCGCACATCACACCCGCGCCCATGGCAGCGCCCTGCAGCGTGCGCCAGACGATCAGCATTTCCATGGTCGATGACAGCGTGCTGGCAATCGAGGCCAGCACGTAGGCACTCATGCCGATCAGCAGAATCGGACGACGACCAAAGCGGTCCGACAGCGGGCCCCAGATCAGCTGCGACACGCCAAAGGCCAGCAGCAGGGCGGTCAGCGTCAACTGGGCTTGTGCCATGGAGGCGCCAAAGCCCTCGGTGAGCAAGGGCAGTGCCGGCAGGTACAGGTCGGTGGTGATTGGCTGCAAGCCCAGCAGCAAGGACAGCAGCAGCACGGTCAGGCCAGGGGCCATGGTGGGGCGGGGTTGAACAGACATCCGGTCAAGGGTACCAGATGATTTGCCCGACCACCTGTCGGCCAGGCCCGGCGCTGCCCAAAGTCGGTATACGATGGCAAATCGACCGCCCGGCCAAAGAGCCGGCAGGATGACAAGGGCTTGCACCTCACAAGGAAGATGTTTTATGAAGATGGCAGCGATCCAAATGGTCTCGGGAACCAGCGTTGAGCGTAATCTCGTGCAAGCCGGGCAACTGCTGGAACAGGCCGCCGCCCAGGGAGCTGAACTGGCTGTATTGCCTGAGTATTTTTGTCTCATGGGTTTGCAGGACAGCGACAAGCTGGAGGTTCAGGAAGCGTTTGGCAGCGGCCCCATTCAGGACTTTTTGAGTCAGAGCGCGCGAAGACTCGGGATATGGATCGTTGGCGGCACGCTGCCGCTGGCCACCACGGACCCGGTTCGGGCTCGCAACAGCTCACTGGTCTTCCATCCCGATGGCCGATGCGTTGCACGCTACGACAAGATTCACTTGTTCCGTTTTGACAATGGACAGGAGAGTTACGACGAGTCCTGCGTTCTCGAACGCGGCGGGCAAGCCGTGACCTTTGACCTTGCGTCGGTCGACGGCCATAGCTATCGCATCGGTATGAGCATCTGCTATGACTTGCGCTTCCCCGAGTTGTATCGCCAGTTGAGGGCGGACATCCTGCTGGTGCCAAGCGCGTTTACCTTCACGACCGGGCAGGCACACTGGGAAATACTGCTTCGTGCGCGTGCCATCGAAAACCTGGCATTTGTGTTGGCATCTGCCCAGGGCGGTGTGCACGAAAACGAGCGCAAGACCTGGGGCCACAGCATGATCATTGGACCCTGGGGCGAGATTCTGGCAGAGCACGCGCAGGGCATGGGCGTTGTTGTGGCTGAGGTCGTGAAGGAGACCCTGCAAAGCGCAAGAAGTCGCTTGCCTGCGCTCGGTCATACCGTGCTTTGATACTTCGGTTGATCAAGCGCGCTGCTGCTTGCGCCTTTCGACCATGAAGGTGATGCGATTGCGGCCGTCGGCCTTGGAGCGGTACATCGCGGCATCGGCCCACTTCATAAGGTTCTCCAGATCCTGGTGCTCCTTGGAGAACAGCACCACACCAATGCTGGCGCTGCACTGGTGCTCGATGGCTTCAGACTCGTTGCGCCCGGCTATCACGTAGGGCTGCGCCAGGGTGATGCGGATTTTCTCGGCCAGCTTGTTCGACTGTTCTGTGGCGTGGGCCTGGTCCGATGTCAGGTCGCCCAGCAGCACTACAAATTCATCACCGCCAAGGCGCGACACGGTGTCTACTTCACGCACACACCCGCGCAGCCGACTTGCCACTTCCACCAATAGCAGATCGCCCGCCACATGCCCATGCTCGTCGTTCAGTGACTTGAAATTGTCCAGATCCAGGAATAGCAGTGCACCGTAGAAGCCGCTGCGCTTGTTGGACGTCGTGGCCTGCGCCAGTCGGTCATTGAGCAGACGCCGGTTGGGCAGTTTGGTCAGTGGATCATGAAACGCAAGTTCACGTATTTGGTGCTCCAAGCCCTTGCGTTCGGTAATGTCGCGGTGGAAAGCATCGACACAGCCCGGCGCGTCAGACGCCATGATGGCGCTGATCTCCACGTCAATAATCCTGCCGTCACGGCAACGATGTTGGCTCTCGAAAATGTCGCGCCCTTGGCGCGTGATTGTCTCGGCATGCTTGCGCGTGTCTTCTGCCGACTCGATCACCTCAAAGTCGGAAATCGACATCCGCAGCAATTCATCCTTCGAGTAGCCGTGCATTTGGCAGATAGCTTGGTTTACCTCAACGATCCGGCCTTTCTCGTTAACGCGCCAGTAGGCGTCCATCATGTTTTGGAGAACGCCTTCGTAGCGGTTCTTGCTGCTTGCCAGCTCCAGCGCGGCTTGCTTGCGCTGCGTGATGTCGAAAAAAGTACCTACAGCCCGGACGGGTGCGCCGGTCTTGTCCCATTCAACGACCTTTCCTCGATCAAGCAGCCACAACCATCGACCGTCTGCGTGACGCACTCGATGCTCGCACTCGTACGTTGGAACCTGCCCTTTCAGATGGGACTCAAGTGCCGCATTCACGCCAGTCAGGTCATCCGGGTGTATCAGCTTGACCCAGCTCTCCAGATCGAGCTTGGCCGCGCCCTTAGGCAAGCCCAGCATAGAGAACCAGTGTTCGGAGTACAAGACCTCGCCGCTGGGAACATGCCAGTCCCAAAGCCCTAGTTCACCGCCGCTCAAAGCCAGTTGCAGTCGCTCCTGGCTGGCTCTCAGCGCCGCATCGGCTTGCCTGCGATCCGTAATGTCTTGCGTAGTACCTTCGGCGCTGATGACTGTGCCGTTCAATGCGAACTCGAATTTGGCCCGCTGGCGCACCCACTGGACCGACTGGCCGACCAAAATGCGGTGCTCACAATCAAAAGCTGCACCTTTGAGAGCTGCGTTCCAGGCACTTTCAACCAGAAGTCGATCATCTGGGTGGACGCGGGTGAGGTAACTATCATGGCTCCCGCAGGTTCCCGCGGGCAGGCCAAAGATCCGGCAAGTTTCGGGGGACAAAGTCATCTCGTCACCGATCAGGTCGTAGGTCCAACTGCCAACTTTGGCGACGGATTGGGCGCGTTGCAGCTCCGATTTGCTCCGATCGAGGTCGAGAGCGTGTTGCTTGAGTGCCGAACTGACCTTGTTCAGTTCATCAAGCTGACTTCTATAGCTGCGAACCAGAAAGGCCGCAAGGGTCGCCGAGAGAACATAGATGACGATTTGATCGCCGACGTACATCGCCGTTGACGAGGGCCACGAACTTGGCAACAAGGCCCATGATCCGGCTAGACCCATACCCATTGTGGCGGCCACGGTAAAAGCAGTCAGAAGCCACGCAGCCCTCGTATGGAGCAGCCAGGCGGTGCTGATGATGATCGCCGGGTAAGTCATGACGACTGGGGCAAGCACCCCCCCTGTGAACAACGCAGCGGCTGCCACCACCAGCCAGACGCCGCCTGCGAGGACGTATTTGGCGGCCACGATCTTGTTGCGCGACAGAAGATACCTGCTAATCAAAGCGATCATCAGAACCAGCATGGGTGCCAGTGACCGCTCGATCTGGTCAGGCGCGACGATGCGCTGAGCGATCATGGTGACCACCGCTCCAGCCAGTAGCGTCGTGATCGATGTCTTGAGAAAGGCCACAGACGGCTTAAAAGCGACAGAACTGTCACTCTCGGGACCAACCGAGGCGGGACATTGACTTTGTTGAATATGCTCCAACTCTTGCCCTCCCAAACAAGATTCACCAACCAACGGTCCCAGCCTACTCCATTGCCAACAACTTCTGTTGATTCAAATCAATGGTGAGTTTCGCGTTTGGGTGGCTGAACGCCTGAGCGAAATCTAGGGAGATCGCTGCAGGCGAGCACTCCACCAGCTGTCGACGCTGTACACGACCAGAGCAACCCAGATCAGACAAAAGCCGATGACGCGTACGGGAGCCAGGACCTCGCCATACAGCCACACACCCACCAGCAACTGCAGGCTGGGCGAGATGTATTGCAGGATGCCCAGCGTGGCCATCGGAATGCGTCGCGCACCGGCGGCAAACAGCAGCAAGGGAATGGCGGTCAGCGGCCCGGCCAGCAGGAGCCAAGCCATGGTGGGTGCATGCCCTTGCACCAGAGCGCCCTGTCCATGCCATGCCCACCACGCCAGCATGGCAGCCGCGAAGGGTGAAAGCAACAGCGTTTCCAGCGTCAGGCCCTCCAGCGCGCCCAAGGGAGCCAACTTGCGCAGCAGCCCGTAAATTCCAAACGTAGCCGCCAGCAGCAAAGCGATCCAGGGCAGGCGCCCGGCCTGCAGCGTCAGCCAGATAACGCCGGCTGCTGCCAATGCCATGGCCAGCCATTGCACAGGGCGTGGTCGCTCCTTGAGGAAGATGAATCCGAAAGCCACATTGACCAGGGGCAGGATGAAGTAGCCCAAACTGGCATCAAGTACATGGGCATTTTGCACAGCCCACACATAGACCGACCAATTTACCGACAGGAGCAGGGCCGATACGCCAAAGGACAGCAGGACTTTGGGCTGGCGGGTCAGGTCTCGCAGCCAGGCCCAGCGTTTGAGCAGCAGCAGCACACACAGCAGGAAGAGCAGGGCCCACACCATGCGGTGCGCCACGACTTCGAATGCATTGACGTGGGAGATCTGCTTGAAGAAGATCGGCAGCAAGCCCCAGGCGGCGTATGCCAGGCAAGCGTAAAGCACACCGGAGTTCATGGTTTGAACCTGATCAGGTTGGCGGACAGCGCGGTGCCGCAGATGATGATGGCGGCACACAGCAGCATCCAAAGCGAAATTGTTTCTTGAAGGAAGACCGCGCCATAAATCACCGCAAACACCGGGACGACGAAGGTGACAGTCAGTGAGCGCGCCGGGCCGACGTTTTCAATCAACCAGAAAAACAGGACGTAGGCGACGCCCGTGCACAGCACGCCCAGCACCAGCAGGGCCAGCCAGGCGCTACTACCCGGCATGCGCTGCGGCCACAGCCACCAGGTGGGAAGGGCCAGTCCGAGAGCCGCACCGAGCTGACTGCCGGTGGCGGTGACGAGCGAGGGCAAACCGCCGAGGTGGCGCTTGGTAAAACTGGCCGATATGCCGTAGCTCAAGCAGGCCAGCAGGCAAGCCATGATGGCCCAGGCGCTCGACAGGCCATTGGCATCGGGCTTGAAGCTGGCTTTATCCCAGGCCAGCAGCGCAACGCCAGCAAAGCCGAGCAGCAGCCCGACGATGCGCGAGCCGTGCGGTCGGTCCTTCAACCAGACCCAGGCCACCAGCGCGCCAAACAGGGGGACGGTGGCGTTCAAAATCGCCGACAGCCCGGTGCTGATGGACAGCAGGGCATAGCAAAAGCAGGCGAAGGGCAAGGCCGAATTGAACAAGCCCATGAAGAACACCTTCTTCCAATGCGCTGCAAGTTGTGGCCCGAGTCCACGCCACAGCAACAAGGGCAGCAGGAACAGGGCGGCGATCATCACGCGCAGACCTGCCGTGGGCAGCGCGCCAAATTCCTGGGCACCCAGGCGCATGAACAGGAAGGACGAACCCCAGAGCGCCGCCAGCAACAGGAACTTGCCGAGCCAGGGTTTGGTGGTGTGAGCTGGGTTCAACGAACGCCTTCGAGTTGCAGCAGGGCGCTCTTGCGCTCCAGCCCGCCTGCGTAGCCCGTCAGCGAGCCCTTGGCTCCGATAACGCGGTGGCATGGCACCACAATGCTGAAGGGATTGCGCCCGACGGCGCCACCGAGGGCGCGCACGGCACTCGGTCTGCCGATGACAGTGCTCAGAGCGCCGTAGCTCGTGCTGCTGCCATAGGGAATGGCCAGCAGGGCGCGCCAGACGGTTTGTTGAAATGCGGTGCCGCACTCCATGTCGAGTGGCAGATCGAACGAGTGGCGCTGGCCGGCGAAGTACTCGTCGAGCTCGGTCTTGACGCGCCGCAGCAGCGGATGATGCTCGTCACTTGCCCAGTTCGATGTGTCGGGCTGATGATGCTGACCGACAAACCAGATGCCCACCAGTTGCTTCTTGCTGGCGGCCAGCAGGATGGGACCCAGGGCGCTGTCGTGCAGGGTTTGCACGGTCGATGCAGCGAATTTCATGTTGCTAACTCCTTCCAGGCGCGTATCACGGCGTAACTGCGCCACGGTTGCCAGGCCTTTGATTTCAGTTCTGCCTCTTTGGCAGGATGCTTGCTGCCTTGCAGGCCCAAAGCCCGGTGCAAGGCGACGTCGCCGGCCGGGAAGGCGTCGGGCCAGCGCAGTGCACGCATGGCGATGTACTGCGCCGTCCAGTCACCGATGCCGCTCAGGGCTTTGAGTGCAGCCATCGTGGCTTCAACATCGGCACCCGCGTGCAACTGCAAGCCCTGCGCCACCACTGCGCGTGCCAGCGCCAAGATGGCTGCCTGACGCTGCTTGACGATGCCCAGGCGCCCGAGAGCATCAGGGCTGGCGTCGGCCAGCGTGGCGGCTCGCGGGAACAGTCGGTTCAAGCCGGCGATGGGCGTCTCGATCGGCTCGCCGAAAGCTTGCACCAGGCGCGTCGTCAGGGTGCGCGCCGCCGCCACGGTTATCTGCTGTCCCAGCACCGCGCGCACGGCGAGCTCGAACCCGTCCAGACTGCCGGGCACACGCAAACCGTCACCCCGCGGAAAGCTGGCGTGCAACACGGCGTTGATGGCCAATGGATCGGCGTCCAGGTCCAGCATGGATCGCACGCGTGCCAGCATGGCGGGTAGCACCGGTCGCAGCGAGTCGCTCAGGCGAAGTTCAAGGCGCTGGCCGACGGCATCAAAGCGCGCTACCAGCCAGCCCGAGTAATGCTGTTGGCCAATGTCGACGCTGACGGTCCTGCTGATGCTCATGTACGCTGGCAGGAGCGAGATCTGCTCTGTGCCGGCGACGCTGCGGCTGGCAAAAAATTGCAGCATGGCGTTGACGTCATACGGCAGCCGGTAGGCAAGTTTGAGGATGACGCCGGGTTCGACCCGGCCTGAACCGCCGGTGGATGCGCTGCGGCGCAGCTGACTCGGGTTCAAGGCGTAGTGTTGGGCAAAAGCGGTGTTGAAGCTGCGCACGCTGGCAAAGCCGCTCAAGCGTGCTACCTCACTGACAGGTAGGGTGGTGTCGGTCAGGAACTGCTTGGCCGACAGCAGGCGCCGGGTTTGCAGGTATTGCAATGGCGAGACACCAAAACGCGCCTCGAAGATGCGCCGCAGATGCCGGTCGCTGACGCCCATCCGCTGCGCCAGCAACTGCATGCTGGGGGTGGTGTCACCCCAGCGTTCAGGTGCGTCGATCAATTCGGCGGCTTGCCCGGCAAGGATGCTGGAGGCGTCCTGCATCGACCAGACACGCGCTTCGGCGCCATGGCTGCCGGCACCAGCGCGCGGCGCGAGTTCCGGCCGACAGCGCAGGCAGGGTCGAAAGCCCGCACGTTCGGCTTGCGCCGGCTGGCTGAAAAACCGACAGTTTTCACGTTTGGGCGTGCGCACCCGGCAGACTGGCCGGCAGTAGATTCCAGTCGATGTCACACCGGTAAAAAAGAGTCCGTCAAAGCGCGAATCCCTGGCCTTCAAAGCGAGGTAGTGCTGCTCGGTCATCAACTCATCTTCAGGGCATGGCATGACGTGCATGATACGCGGACGGTGCTGCGGGATGGAGCTTATTTCAGCCGTTTTCGGACATGCCCATGAGGCGCTCGGCGCCCTACAATCCGGTGCGCAGCAGCCATGCGGCACTTTTCAGGAATTTCACATGCAGTTATCAGCTTCCATCTTCAAGGCTTACGACATCCGCGGCATTGTGCCGAGCACGATCAATGAAGCGGTGGCCGAGGCGCTGGGGCGCGCCTTTGGCACGGTGGCGCGCGCCGAGGGCGAAACCAGGGTCGCTGTGGGTCGTGACGGCCGGCTCAGCGGCGCCATGTTGAGCGCTGCCTTGATGCGCGGTCTGGTGGCAGCTGGCATCGAGGTGATTGACATCGGCATGGCGACGACGCCGATGTTGTACTTTGCCGCCAGCACCGAGTGCAGCAGCGGCATCCAGGTCACCGGCAGCCATAACCCGAAGGACTACAACGGCTTCAAGATGGTGCTGGCAGGGCGTGCCATTTACGGTGACGAAATTCAGGCACTTCGGCGCATGATGGAGGCCGAGTCCTGGTTGCTGCAGGGTGGCGGCAGTCTGCGGCAGATCAACGTTGAGCAGGCCTACCGGGCGCGCATTGTGGGCGACATCAAACTGGCGCGTCCCATGAAGATCGTGGTGGATTGCGGCAACGGCATTGCCGGTGCTTCGGCACCCGAGATCCTGCGCGCGATTGGCTGCGAAGTAACCGAGTTGTACAGCGAGGTGGACGGCAATTTTCCGAATCACCATCCGGACCCGAGCAAGCCGGAAAATTTGCGCGACCTGATTGCGGCGCTGGCCGCTGGCGATGCGGAAATTGGCCTGGCTTTTGATGGCGATGGCGACCGGCTTGGCATCGTGACCAGCGCTGGCAACAACATCTACCCGGACCGGCAACTGATGCTGTTCGCGCAGGACGTCCTCAGTCGTGTGCCGGGTGGCACCATTCTGTTTGATGTGAAGTGCTCGCAGCGCCTGGCCCCGGCGATCGAAGCTGCTGGTGGCATACCGCTGATGTTCAAGACCGGTCACTCGCTGATCAAGGCCAAGATGAAGGCCGTCAATTCGCCGCTGGGTGGCGAGATGAGTGGCCACATCTTCTTCAAGGAACGCTGGTTCGGCTTTGATGATGGCACGTACGCGGGCTGCCGCCTGCTCGAAATCCTGAGCCGCTCACCCGATGGCAATGCGGTGCTCGAAGCGCTGCCGAGCAGTTTTTCAACACCCGAACTCAACGTCAAATGCGCCGAAGGCGAGCCGCACACGCTGGTGGACCAACTGCTGGCGGCAGCGAACTTCGCAGCGCCCGCGGTGGTGAATCCGATCGACGGCTTGCGCGTGGACTGGCCCGATGGCTTTGGCCTGATTCGCGCCTCCAACACCACGCCGGTGCTGGTGTTGCGTTTTGAAGGCCAAAACGAAGCGGCTCTCCAGCGCATCGAGAGCGACATGCTGGCGCTGCTGCGCTCGGTCAAACCCGGCGCCAAACTGGACGAGGCGGCGCATTGAAGAGGCGGTCGAACCGCGTGCCCCAGCGCGCCCCCGTCTTCCCGGCACCGTCTGTCATCCTGGCGCCGTCTATCATCCCGGCATCATCTGTCCTCCTGGCGCCGTCTATCATCCCGGCATCATCTGTCCTCCCGGCATCATCTGTCATCCCGGGCCTGACCTGGGATCCATGGATTGCGGATCAGGTCCGCAATGACACGGGGGTCACCAATGACACGGGGGTCCGCAATGACAGTCAGGACTGCACTGGCAGGCCGTGTGTGGGTTACGGGCTATGAAAATTTTGATCGTCAAGCTGTCTTCGCTTGGCGACGTGGTGCATGCCATGGCGGCGTTGCAGGATATTCGGCGGGCTTTGCCCGAGGCGCAAATTGACTGGGTGGTGGAGCGCAGCTTTGGCGCACTGGTGCGGCGCTGCACGGGCGTGAATCGCGTCATTGACTGCGAACTCAGGCGCTGGCGCAAAGCGCCTCTGTCTGCGCAGACATGGCGCGCCTGGCGCAGTTTTAAAGCCGAACTGCAACGCGAACCGTATGACGCGGTGATCGATTTGCAAGGCTTGTCCAAGTCTGCGCTGATTTCCTGGCTGGCGCATCTCACGCCGCAGGGCAGGCGTTACGGTCTGGCAGTGCAGAGCGAGGGATCGAGCTTTGAAGCACCGGCGCGCTGGGTCGCCGATGTCGCCATCGAGTTGCCAACGCACATTCACGCGGTCGATCGTTCGCGTCAGCTGTGCGCCAAGGCGCTGGGCTACAAGTTGACGCAGGACCTGTCGTTCGGTTTGACGGCGAAGCTCCCAGCGAAGCTCAGCAACAGCCCGCTGGTGGCCCTGATCCACGGCACTTCGCGGGCCGACAAGCAGTGGCCTGTGGCCTCTTGGCAAACCCTGGGTCAGCGACTGAGTCAGCAGGGATGCCGCCTTGCCTTGCCTTGTGGCAGCGACGCCGAAGAACAGGTGGCGCGGCAAATTGTCAGTGGCCTGGCCGATGCCGAGGTCTGGCCCCGTCTTGAACTCGACGCACTGTCCGATGCGCTGAGCGGCTGCGCCGGTGTTATCGGTGTTGACAGCGGTCTGAGCCACATCGCTGTGGCGCTGAACTTGCCCCATGTCCAGATCTACAACTTTGATACCGCCTGGCGCACCGGTCCGCAAAACGCAGTGCACCAGTGCAGTGTCTTTGCCAGCCCGGCGCCATCAGTCGAGGCGGTTTGGAAAGCCTGGCTTGGATTGACACACCAGACCCATTCGACATGACGCGTTTGCTCTACAGTTTTCTGATGTGGCTGGCGCAGCCGCTGCTGCGCCGCAAGCTGGCACGCCGGGGCGCGCAGGAGCCGGGCTATCTGCAGGGGATCGCAGAGCGCTTTGGCCGCTACGACCAGATCTCGCGAGCCGTCGACGGCAACACGGTCTGGTTGCATGCCGTCTCGCTGGGCGAAACACGGGCCGCCGCACAGTTGGTGGCGTCCTTGCGTGCTCGCTTGCCCGGCATGCGTTTGCTGCTGACGCATGGCACCGCCACCGGCCGCATGGAAGGCCAAAAATTGCTGCAAGCGGGTGACCTGCAGTGCTGGCAGCCCTGGGACACGAGCGGCGCCACAGTGGGCTTCATCGAGCATTTCAGACCGCGCATCGGCATTTTGATGGAGACCGAAATCTGGCCCAATCTGGCCGCTGCCTGTGCGCAGGCGGGCATTCCGCTCGTGCTGGTGAACGCCCGTCTGAGCGAGAAATCCTTGCGCTGGTCTCGGCGTCTGGCCTGGCTGGCGCGTCCCGCCTATCGCAGTCTGGCGGCGGTGTGGGCGCAGACGCAGGATGATGCACGGCGCCTGGCCGCGATGGGCGCGCCGGTGCAGGGTGTTCTGGGCAACCTCAAGTTTGATGCCACACCGGATGCTGCCCAGTTGTCCCTTGGCCAATCCTGGCGTGCCCAGGCTGGGCGGCCAGTCATCATGTTTGCCAGTTCGCGCGACCGCGAAGAGGCAGCCTTGCTGCAGACGCTTGCCGCACCGGAGCTGGCACAGGAAGTCAAAGCGGTGCAGTGGCTCGTGGTGCCGCGCCATCCGCAGCGCTTTGAGGAGGTCGCCGCGTTGATGGAGAAGCGGGGCTTTGCCGTTTCACGGCGCAGCCAGTGGCTTGGGGCAGCGCCGCCGTGCGCCCTTGATAAGCCAGCACTCTGGCTGGGCGACTCGCTGGGCGAGATGGCGCTGTATTACGGCTTGGCTGATGTGGCACTGCTGGGGGGCAGCTTCGAGGCGCTGGGCGGGCAGAACCTGATTGAAGCAGCTGCTTGCGCCTGCCCGGTGGTGATGGGTCCGCACACTTTCAATTTCGCCGAGGCGGCGGAACTGGCCCTTGCGGCGGGCGCCGCGCAGCGCGTCGCCGATCTGCACGAAGCGGTCGTGGCAGCGTCGGCATTGTCACAGGATGCGCCAGCTCTGCTGGCCGCCCGACAGGCGGCTGACGCCTTCGCTCAGGCGCACCACGGCGCAAGCGAACGACTGGCAACAGCCATTTTTCGCTTGCTACAGCAGTAGCCTTTACTTGGACAACAACAGGGTGTTGACGCTTTGCAGGTCGTCGGCCTTGAGCGTGCCATTGGCCTGGCGCAGCTTCAGACCACCGAGCAAGACGTCGTAGCGTGCCTTGGCCAGTTTGGCTTTGGTGTCGAATAACTGGCTTTGCGAGTTCAGCACGTCAATGTTGATGCGCACGCCGACCTGGTAACCCAGCTTGTTCGCGTCCAGTGCGCTCTGGCTGGAGGCCTCGGCCGCTTCGAACGCTGCGACCTGACCCTGGCCGGAGAGCACGCCAAAAAAGGCGGTGCGCGTACCCTGGGCGACGGCCCGTTTGGCGCCCTCCAGGTCGTTGCGTGCTTTCTCTTCCAGCGCGATGGTTTCCTTGATCCGGTTCTGGGTTGCAAAACCGGCAAACAGCGGCAGGTTGAAGGACAAGCCAATGGAGCCGGCATTGACGCGCGAACCGACGCCTGCCGAACTGCTGCCTTCGAGATTGTTCATGGCGCTGTAGCTGGCGCTCAAGTCGAGCGTCGGCTTGTGGCCAGCCTGGGCTTTCTTGGTTTCAAGCAGCGCCACGTCGAGTGCGATCTGACTCTGCCCGATCGCCGGGTGCGCCGCCTCGGATTGCTGGACCCAGACGTTGACGTCGCCCGGTTGCAGTGCCGGCAGTTTCAAGGGCAGCGCCAGCGCCAGTGGTTGCGCGTTGTTCTTGCCAACCAGTTGGTCGAGCGCAATTTTTTTCACACGCAGATCGTTCTCGGCTGCAATCTCCTGGGCAATCACCAGGTCGTACCTGGCCTGCGCTTCGCGGGTATCGGTGATGGTGGAGGTGCCAACCTCAAAGTTACGTTTGGCAGACGCGAGCTGCTCGGCCACAGCCGTCTTCTGGGCTTTTACAAAGGTCAGGCTGTCCTGCGCGGCCAGCACGTCAAAGTAGCCCTGGCCAACACGCACGATCAGGTCCTGATCGGCGCTCTGCAATTGGGCCTGGGCCAGATCAAGCTGCTTGATGCCTTGCTGGTAGCTGGCCCAGTTGGCCGGGCGGTAAAGTGGCTGCGACGCGCTGATGGTGGCGCTCTGCGTTCCGAAGGAGCGGTCGCTGCTGGGTCCCAGATCCGGGACAACTTCCTGCGTCGAACGTGACAGCCCGAGCGCCAGATTGGCCACAGGGAGAATTGCCGACTTGGCCTGATCAGCCCTGGCCAGCGTTGCGTCAAACTGCGATTTGGCCGACTGGTAGGACGCATCGAAGCTGCGTGCCGACTGGTACAAGTCGATCAGACTTTGCGCCTGCGCCGGCAGGGCCAGCGCGGCTCCGATGGCGACAAACAAGGGGAGCAGACGAAACGTTTTCATGAGGACCTTAGCTTGGAAATCAGAAGCGGAACGGCGAGGGCACCGGAAAGTTCAACAAGGTCGGTGCAGCGCTGTCCCAGGGCTGGCGGGTCGAAAACTCGGCTTCGCCAGTGCGGCTGACGATGGTAGCGCGCATCACGGGTTCCTGCCCGACGATGGCCAGCAGGCGACCGCCGACCTTGAGTTGAGCCAGCAGATTTTGCGGCACCTCGGCAACACAGCCGCCAAGCACGATGACATCAAAAGGGCCTTCTGCTGCTGCGCCTACGGCGCCATCGAACTGGCGCACTTCGGCGTTGTGGATGCCGGCCTTTTGCAGGTTGGTGCGTGCCATGGCTGCCAGCTCAGGCTGGATTTCCAGGGCAATGACACGTTGCGCCTGATGTGCCAGCAGCGCAGTCAGGTAGCCCGAACCGGCACCAATTTCCAGCACTTTCTCATGCTTTTGCACGGCGGCGTCCTGCAGCAGTCGCGCCTCCAGGCGGGGGGCGAGCATACGCTGGCCGTGCCCGATCGGGATTTCCATGTCGACAAAAGCCAGTGCCTTGTGCGCCAAGGGGACAAAGTCTTCGCGCTTGACCACGGACAGCAGGTGCAGCACCTGATCATCCAAAACGTTCCATGGACGAATTTGCTGTTCGATCATGTTGAAGCGCGCTTGTTCGAGGTTCATTTCTTTACTCCGTGGGGTCGGTTAACTGATTTGGCAAAATTTTACCCGCTGGCGCCGTCTGCGGAGCTCCAGCGGCGGCGCAGCCATTGCGCCAGATCATCCAGATAGCAGTAGACCACCGGTACCACCACCAAAGTGAGCAGTGAGGAAGTGATGACCCCGCCAATGACCGCCTGGCCCATGGGAGCACGCTGCTCCGAGCCCTCGGTCAGCGCAAAGGCCAGTGGCAGCATGCCAAAAATCATCGCCAGTGTGGTCATCAGGATTGGGCGCAGCCTTACTTTGGCCGCCATCAGCAGGGCGGCGCTGCGCTCCATGCCGTCCTCGCGGGCGCGAATCGCAAAGTCCACCAGCAAAATGGCGTTCTTGGTCACCAGGCCCATCAGCATCACGATGCCGATGATGGAGAACATCGACAGCGTCGAGCCAAACATCAAGAGCGCCAGCACCACGCCAATCAGGGTCAGTGGCAGCGCTGTCATCAGCGCCAAGGGCTGGAAGAAACTCTTGAACTGACTGGCCAGAATCATGTAGATGAAGACGATGGCCAGCATCAGCGCGGAGATGGCGTAGTCAAAGGATTCGGCCATGTTTTTGGTCGAGCCGCCCATCTGGTAGCGGTAGCCGGGTGGAAAGCTGACGCTGCCCAGCGCGGCCTTGATGCCATCGGATACCTCGCCGACCGAGCGCTGATAGACATTGGTGCTGATGGCGACCTCGCGCGTCATGTCGCGTCGATTGATCTGATTTGCCCCGGTCGATTCGACCACCTTGGCAATCTGGTTCAGGTGAACGATGCGCGCGCTGCCGTCGGCGTTGGCGCCCAGCGTGAAGGGCAGGTGTTGCAGATCATCCGGGCTGTTCCGGGCGTCCGGTGCCAGGCGCACGTTCACGTCGTAAGTCTGGTCATCCGGCGCGCGCCAGTTGCCCACCGTCTGGCCGGCAATGAGGGTGCGCAGGGCGTTGGCAATCTGGCCGATGCCCAGGCCCAGATCGGAGGCGGCATCGCGCCGCACGGCCACGGCCAGCGTCGGCTTGTTGGGTTTGACGCTGGAGTCGAGGTCGACCAGGCCCGCAATCGGACGGATCTTTTCCAGCACCAGTTTTGTCAGGCGCTCGAGTTCGGCCAGATCCTGGCCCTGCAGTGAAAACTCGATCTGCTTTTGCCCGCCCACTGGGTCCATCAGGCCAACGTGCGTGACCGTGATGCCGCTGACCTGCTTGAGCCGCTGGCGCAACGCAGACGAGAGTTCATCGACGCTGCGCTGGCGCTCCTTGCGGTCCACCAGTCGGATATAGAAGCTGGCGTAGCTCTTGCCGGCGGCGCTGCCGGTATTGATGGTCGCCAGCGAGTAATGCACTTCGGGATTGCTGCGCAGAATGGCTTCGACCTGCTTGACTTTGCCTTCGGTCACTTCGATCGAAGAACCCATCGGCGTGTAGAAGTTGAGCCAGGTTTCAGAAAAGTCGGCAGACGGCACAAATTCGGTGCCCAGCAGCGGCACCATGAAAATGCTGGTGATAAAAATCAGCAGTGCCGCGAACAGCGTCTTGAGCTTGTGCACCAGTGCCCAGCGCAGGATGCTCTGGTAGAGGACGATCAGCACATCGGTCGCATGGTCGAACCAGCCGGTGACGCGGCCAATGGTTTTGTCATAGAGCGTGACCGGCGGGCCGTGGCGGCCGTGCGCATCGATGCTGGGGTCATGCCAGATGGATGAAAGCATGGGGTCCAGCGTGAAGCTGACAAACATGGAGATCAGTACGGCGGCCACAATGGTCAGCCCGAACTCATGGAAGAACTTGCCGATGATGCCGCCCATGAAACCAATCGGCATGAACACGGCGACGATCGACAGGGTGGTGGCCAGCACCGCCAGGCCAATTTCCTGCGTGCCGTCAAGCGAGGCCTGATACGGCTTCTTGCCCATCTGTACATGGCGCACGATGTTTTCACGCACCACGATCGCATCGTCAATCAGCAGACCAACGCACAGGCTCAGCGCCATCAAGGTGATCATGTTGATGGTGAAGCCGAACAGGTTCATGAACAGGAAGGTGCCAATCAGCGCGATCGGCAACGTCAGACCCGTGATGACGGTGGAGCGCCAGGAATTGAGAAACAGGAACACGATCAGGATCGTCAGCAGGGCGCCTTCGAACAGGGTTTCGCGCACGTTTTCCACCGCGACCTTGATCTGGCGTGAGCCGTCGTAGACCGGTTCAAGGCGCACACCGGGCGGCAGTTCGGCCTTCATGGCGGCCACCGTTTTCTGCAATCCCTCAATCACGGCAATCGTGTTTTCGTCCTGCGCCTTTTGCACGCTGAGCAGCAAGGTGCGCTGCCCGTTGTAGAGCGCCAGGCTGTCGGTTTCCTGCGCGCCATCAACGACGCTGGCGATCTGGCCGATGCGTACTGGCGCGCCTGCCTTGCGGGCGACGATGATTCGGGCGAAATCTTCGGGTCGCTGCATGCGCGCTTCGATCTTGACCACGCGCTCCTGTTCCAGCGAGCGGATCGCGCCCATGGGCAAATCCTGATTTTCATAGTTGACGGCAGCCACCACCTGTTCGGGCGTGACGCCAAAGGCTTCCATGGCCTGCGGCTTGAGGTAGATATTGATTTCGCGCTTGGTGCCACCGACCACCGTGACGGAGCCCACGCCACGCACATTTTCCAGGCGCTTTCTGAGGGTCTGGTCGGCCCAGTTGGTCAGTTCAACCTCGGACAGGGTTTTGCTGGCGGCGCCTGCTTTCGCTGGCTCTGCCAACACCGCTAATGACCATACCGCTTTGCTCGCGGGGTCAAAGCGCAGCACACGCGGCTCTTTCACCTCGGTGCGCAGGGTGGGGCGCACGATGGCCACTTTTTCCCGCACGTCGTCTGCCGCTTTGCGTCCGTTGATGTGCAGCTGGAATTCAATGATGACGACCGACATGCCTTCGTAGCTGCGTGAAGTCAGCGCGTTGATGCCGGCAATCGAATTGACGCCTTCCTCTATCTTCTTGGTGATTTCGCTTTCCACAATCTCGGGTGAGGCGCCGGGGTATTCGGCCGTGACCACCACCACGGGAAAGTCAACATTGGGGAACTGGTCCACCTGCAAACGCTGGTAGGAGAACAGACCCAGCACCACGATGGCCAGCATGACCATGGTGGCAAAAACCGGATTCTTCAGGCTGGCGCGGGTGAACCACATGGCTTACTTGCCGCTCGGCGGCGGGACAGAAGTGAATTTGATGGGCGTGCCATCACGCAGGGCACCAACGCTGCCCGATACCACTTTGGCTCCTTCGCTGACGCCCTTGATGGCTACCATGACCTGAGCGTCGATCTCGCCGCGTGCGCCAAGTTCCACCGTCTGGTGCCGCACTTGCTGCTTGTCGACCCACTGGACATAGGGTTGCGGCTTGTCGGTTCGCACGGCGTTCAGCGGCACTGCCAGGGTCTGCAGCCTGCCGGTGCCCAGTGTTCCCTGCGCAAACAGACCCTGGCGCAGACCGGGGGCAGAGTCCACCGCCAGATAGGCGATGACGGCGCGGCTGCCGGCAACAGCGCTCGGGTTGATCCGCACCACGCGAGCGTTCACCGGCTTGGCAGCGCCCTCGATTTGCAGCACCGCGCTTTGCCCCAGGCGCAGGTCCATGGACTCGGTGGCGCTCAGGCTGGCTTCGAGCTCGAGCCGACTCAGATCGACGATCTCGACAATCCGCGCTTCCGGCGAAACCCGCTCGCCGGGCTGTGCCAGACGCTGGGAGACCAGACCCGCCAGCGGTGAGCGCAAAACCGTGTCGTCCAGCGCTTTGGCTGCGACGTCCATGCCGGCCTGCGCCGCTCTGTAGCTGGCTTCCGAGGCGGCCAGGCTGGCCAGTGAGGTATCGAGTGCCGTCCTGGAGATGAAACCCTGATCGACCAGTGAGCGGTTGTTGTCAAAGGCGCGTCGGGCAATGTCTACCTGGGCCTTGGCCGACTCGGCCAGTTGCTGTGCCTGGCGGACTCGCGCCTGGTATTCAGCGGGATCGACACGCGCGACGATCTGACCCGCCTTGACCGTATCGCCTTCGCGTACGGTCAGGCCCTGCAGTTCACCGGCGACGCGGGCTTTCACAATCGCCGAATTGACCGCTTTGAGCGCGCCCGAAATGGCCAGACCTATAGACAACTCGCGAGTCTTTACTTCGATCACATCCAGAGCGCCCAACTCGATCACCGTCTGGCTGCGATCAGTGGCCATTCTGGCGACGGTTTCCTGTTGTGCCTGACGGCTCGACAGAGCGCGCCAGACGCCGCTTGCGAGCAGGCCGACCAGCAGGGCGAGCAGCGCCCATTTCATCCAGCGTTTCATAAACAGTGATTTCCTTTGTTGGGCACGGGGGAAGCCGGGCGCAGGCATAAGCCGGCAAGAATGATTTGAAGCTGGCTTGCCAGGTACTCTTCAGGCACCAGTTCGGTTGCCTCTGCCGGGTCATAGCAGGCGTTGTTGGAGTGCACCAGAAGTTGCAGGAAGATCATCGGCGCAAGGACGGTAAAAACTGCGTATTTCATGTCGAGTGCTGCAAATTCGCCGCGGTCAACGCCACGCTGCAGGATGCGACGGATCAGCAGGTGGGCCGGCTGGATGACCTCCTGCTGGTAGAACAGGGCGAGCTCCGGGAAATTCTTGCCTTCGCCCAGCATCAGCTTGGTGATGCCGGAAACCTTGGCGTTGCCCTGGCGCTGCCACCACAAGGTCATGCAGTGGCGCAGCATGTCGGGTGTGCTGCCGTCAAAGGCATCGAACTGGGCGTTCCATTGCAAAAAGCGGCCGGAAATGTTCTCCCGTACGACGGCTTTGAACAACTCTTCCTTGCTGGCGAAATAAAGGAACAGGGTTCCTTTTGAAACGCCGGCGCGGCGTGCCACTTCTTCAGCGCGGGTCGCAGCAAAGCCCTTTTCCACAAACAGGTCCAGAGCGGCGGCCAGCAACTCGCCCGGACGTGCGTCCTTGCGCCGCTCGTGCCTGATCGGTGGCGGTGTTCTTGCAGTACGCGGGGGTTTGGCTGGAGACATGTCACTAATGACTAACAGGTTAGTAATGTAACTTGCAGGCGATAAACTGTCAATGGCGCTGACGCTTGTCGCCACGACTTCAACTTTGGTCATGGCCGGCGCAGCCTGGCAAGCCATGTCATTCATACTTTACGGAGGATTTCCATGCCCGATTCCCTGCAGACGATCACTTTGGGCGGCGGCTGCTTCTGGTGCCTTGAGGCAGTTTTTGTCTGCGTCAAGGGCGTCGTGGACGTTGAAAGTGGCTATTGCAACGGCCACGTCCTGCAACCGAGCTACAACCAGGTCTGCGGTGGCGCTACCGGTCACAACGAGGTGGTCAAACTGGTGTTTGACCCGAAGCAGATCAGCGCTCATGAAATTCTGGAGATTTTCTTCGTGATCCATGATCCGACCACGCTCAACCGCCAGGGCCACGACAGCGGCACGCAGTACCGCAGCGGCATCTATTTTTCGACGCCAGCGCAGGAGCATCTGGCCAGAGAGTTCATTGACGAGATGGCGAGCAGCGCGGTCTATCGCAGCCCCATCGTCACGGAAGTGCTGCCGTTTGCGAATTACTGGCCTGCCGAGGATTACCATCAGGACTACTTTGCGAAGAATCCGCAGCAGGGCTATTGCATGGCCGTTGCCGCGCCGAAAGTGGCGAAATTCCGCCGTACTTTTGCGAAGTTGGTGCGCCGCGATTGATTTGCCAGTCGACTGCCACTCATTGCATCCATGAAGTGCTTGTCAAGCTGTTTTATCGTCGGTGTACTGCTGTGTCTGACGGGCATGCTGCCCTTGAGTAGCCTGGCACAGTCAGCGCCAGCACGGGCCGCCAGCATGGCATTGGGCAGCGGGCCGGGCGTACACAGTCCGAACAGTCCGATTGCGCCTTTGCCTGAGCGCGCCGACGTCGTGCCGTGGGCGCTCCTGACGGCGGTCCGGATGCGCGATGGTCGCAAGGGTCCGCGCCCGGTCTTCAATGCCCAACAGTTGGCATTGCATTTTCGTTTGCAGCGCGTTCAGGGCTTCATGATGCCTTTGGAGCCGGGTGAGAAGCAAAATCACTTCTTGCTGAGCGCGGTACCGTTGACTTGTTCATTTTGCATTCCGGGCGGCCCCGAGAGCATGGTGGAAGTGTTCGCCAGGACGGCGGTCAAATACACTACGGAGCCGCTCGCGGTGGAGGGTAAATTCGTGGTGCTGGAGGACGATTCCAGTGGCATGTACTATCGCATGACCCATGCAGTCAGCGTCAGATAGGCCCGGCCACGCGATGGCCCCGACATGACCAATCCCGTTATCACTTCCCTCCTGCCCGTCGTTCTCCTGATTGCCATGGGTTACATCAGCGGTCGCGCTGGCTGGATCCGCTCCGAGGCCAGCAAGGACCTGTCGAATCTGGTCTTTATGGTTCTGACGCCGGCCCTGTTGTTTCGTACCATGAGCACGGTGCATGTAGAGCAACTCAACTTCAAGCCGGTTGCCATGTATTTTGTCGCAGCGGCCTTGCTGTTTGCGGCGATGCTGCTATGGCAGGGCGCGACACGCCGCGCCGCCGTGCTGGCGCTGGCCGCAACTTTCAGCAACACGGTGATGATAGGCGTGCCCCTGGTTTCGCTTGCCTACGGCGAGGCCGGGCTGGTGATGCTTTTCACACTGATATCGGTGCACGCCCTGGTGCTACTGACCCTTGCGACCGTGGTGCTGGAACTGGCCGTGGCGCGCGAGCAGGCTGCCAGCGACACCGGGGCGCCGCGCCACATGGCGCTGACGGTGCTGGCGGCGATGCGCAACGGCATCGTTCATCCGGTGCCCCTGCCCATCATGGTGGGTCTGGCCTTCGCGCAAACCGGCCTCGTGATCCCGGCACTGCTGGACAAGCCCTTGCTGTTACTGAGCAATGCGTTTGGCCCGATCGCGCTGGTACTGGTCGGAGTTACCTTGACTCAGGTCCGTGTAGGTGAGCATCTACTAGCCGCACTCAGACTGGCTTTGATCAAGAATCTGGCGTTCCCGGCCCTGGTGGCGCTGCTGAGTTGGTCGTTCGGACTGAGTGGTCTGGCTCTGTCCGTGATGATTGTGGCTGCTTCCATGCCGATCGGAGCCAACGTGTTCCTGTTCTCTCAGCGCTACGAGGTGGCGCAGGAACTGGTGACGGCCAGCGTGGCTGTGTCAACCGTGCTGGCGCTGTTGACGGTCTCGTTGGTGATGGCCTGGCTGGGTGCCAGTTAGGGCAGCATTCAAGGTGCCAGGCGCTCGCGCAGCCAGGATTTTTCCGGCGTCAGCGTATAGCGCAAGCGGTCATGCAGTCGGCTCTTGCGGCCTTGCCAGAACTGCCAGCTGTCCGGCTGCAGTCGGTAGCCACCCCAGTGCGGCGGTCGTGGTGGCTGCAGCAGAAATTTGGCGCCGTAGCGGGCAGCGTTTGCCACCAGTACCGTTCGGCCACTGATGACCTGACTTTGCGGTGAGGCCCAGGCACCGATGCGTGAGTCCAGAGGTCGACTGTGAAAGTACTCGTCGCTCTCCATGTCACTGAGTTTTTCGACCCGACCCTCGATGCGCACCAGGCGTTCCATTTCAACCCAATGAAATTGCAGAGCAGCGTAGGGGTTGCCGGCGAGTTCATGTCCCTTTCGGCTGTCGTAGTTGGTGTACCAGGTGATGCCGCGTTCGTCATAGCCCTTGATCAGCACCACGCGTGTCGACGGTCGCAGATTGCTGGCAACGGTCGCCAGCGTCATGGCGTTGGGTTCGGGTACCTCGCAGGAGATCGCTTCTTGCAGCCAGTGCTCAAACTGGCGCAGTGGATCGGCATGCGATGCGTCTTCGCTGAGTTCGGCGCGTTCGTAGCTTTTACGCAGATCGGCAAGAGAGGTCATGCCGGAAGTATAGGCAGGTCAGCCCCGTACGCCCAAAGTTGGTAACCCCTTGGTAACTTCTGCGCCATTCGATCCGATGAATGCGGGTACCATCGGCCGTGTAATTTTGTTACCACTATTTTTGGGTGCCATGAAACTCCACTCCGTCATTGCAGCCGTTACCGGGCGTATCCGTCAGCGCAGCCAGCCCACGCGCAGCGCCTACCTCGAGCGTCTGGCCCAGGCCGCGGCGCGCTCGCCTGGTGCCGAGCGGCTTGGATGTGCCAACGTGGCGCACGCCTTCGCTGCGCTGCCGGCGAACGACAAGCTGCGCGTCATCAGCCAGCGTGCACCCAACATCGCCATCGTGACAGCGTACAACGACATGCTGTCGGCGCACGCGCCATTGCAGCATTACCCGGAGATCATCAAGGCCGAGGCGCGCAAGCTCGGTGCGACGGCGCAGGTGGCGGGCGGCGTGCCGGCCATGTGCGATGGCGTGACTCAGGGCACGCCTGGCATGGAACTCAGCTTGTTCTCGCGCGACGTGATTGCCATGGCCACCGCCGTTGCGCTCAGCCATGATGTCTTTGACGCAGCACTGCTGCTGGGTGTCTGCGACAAGATCGTTCCCGGCCTCTTGATCGGAGCTTTGCAGTTTGGTCATTTGCCTACTGTTTTTGTGCCCTCCGGTCCGATGACTTCTGGGCTGTCCAACACCGACAAGGCCAACGTGCGCGAGCAGGCAGCGCAGGGTCTGGTGGGACGTCCGGCCTTGCTGGCAGCCGAGTCCAGCGCCTACCATGGCCAGGGCACCTGCACCTTCTATGGCACGGCCAACAGCAACCAGATGCTGCTTGAAGCGATGGGCTTGCAGGTGCCGGGCACGGCCTTCGTCAATCCGGGCGCTGCGCTGCGCGACGAGTTGACGCGTGAAGCCGTGCGCAGCGCGCTTGACATCACCAAGGCAGTTCGATTTACCCCGATCGGTCAGCTGGTCGACGAGCGCAGCATCGTCAATGCCATGGTGACTTTGCTGGCCACCGGCGGCTCGACCAACCATCTGATTCACTGGGTCGCCGTAGCGCGCGCCGCGGGTATCGTGATCGACTGGGATGACTTCGCGGCCCTGTCTGAAGCGGTGCCCTTGCTGGCGCGCGTCTATCCCAACGGCAGTGCTGACGTCAACCAGTTTCAGGCAGCAGGTGGTCCCGGCTTTGTGATTCGGGAACTGCTGGACGCCGGACTGATGCATGCCGATGTGCTTACCGTGCGCCCTGGCGGCTTGCGCGAATACACCTGTGCGCCGGCCAGCAACGGAGCCGGCGCCTTGCATTGGCTGAGCGTTGGCGCTAGCCGGGACGACAGCGTGCTGCGGAGCAGCACTGCACCGTTTAGCACCACCGGTGGCCTCAAGCTGCTGCGCGGCAACCTGGGTCGTAGCGTGATCAAGGTCTCGGCCGTGCCGCTGGAGCGGCATCTGATTGAAGCGCCGTGTCGGGTCTTTGATTCTCAGGAGGCCTTGCACCGTGCCTTTGAGGCCAATGAATTGAATCGGGATCTGGTTTGTGTGGTGCGCTGGCAGGGCCCGCAGGCTAATGGCATGCCCGAATTGCACAAACTGACGCCACCGCTGGCGGTGTTGCAGGGCAGGGGCTTCAAGGTGGCTCTGGTGACCGACGGGCGCATGAGTGGCGCCTCCGGCAAAGTCCCGGCGGTAATTCACGTCTCACCGGAGGCCGCCGCTGGCGGCCCGCTGGCCAGGTTGCGCGACGGCGACGTGATTCGCCTGGACGCTGGCGCCGGCACTTTACAGGTACTGCTGGACGACGCAGTATGGGAGCAGCGTGTCGCCCAGCCAATGCCCGAAGCGCTGGTCGCGGCGAATGGATGGGGTATGGGGCGCGAGCTATTTGCCGGCATGCGGCGCAACGCGCTGACGGCGGAGCAGGGTGCTTGTGGCTGGTTGTGATGACGGCTTGACGCAATGGAGGAGTCGATGACTGAGAAGGCGAAAATTTCCGCGCTGCAGGTGATGCAGGACGCGCCGGTGATTCCGGTGATTGTGTTGCACGATGTGGCTGATGCGGTGCCGATGGCGCGCGCCTTGCTGGCGGGTGGCCTGCGCATGCTTGAGGTCACGCTGCGGACCACCCAGGCGCTGGCCTGCATCGAAGCGATTGCCCGCGAGCTGCCTGAGGCGGTGGTTGGTGCGGGCACCGTGCGCAGTCGCGCTGATGCGCAGGCCGCTGCCATGGCGGGCGCCCGCTTTGCAGTCAGCCCGGGTTACACCAGTGCGCTTGGGCAAGCCTGCAGTGATGCGGGGCTGGCGCTGCTGCCAGGGGTGGCGACCGGCAGCGAAATCATGCTCGCACGGGAAGATGGCTTGACCGAGCTGAAGTTTTTTCCGGCGCTGCAAGCCGGTGGCGTAGCGATGCTCAAAGCCTGGAGCGGCCCGTTCTTTGATGTAAGGTTTTGCCCCACCGGCGGTGTCAGTCTGCAAAACGCGGCAGATTTTCTGGCGCTGCCCAATGTCGTCTGCGTTGGCGGCTCCTGGCTGGTGCCGCCGGATGCACTGGCGCAGGGCGATTGGGCGCGTATCACGCAATTGGCGCTGGACAGCCGACGTCTGCGCAGCTGAGGCTGGGACTTCCTACACAGGCCGCTGGATCAGTTCAATCTTGTAGCCATCGGGGTCCGTGACAAAGGCGATGATGGTCGTGCCACCCTTGACCGGGCCGGCTTCGCGCGTGACCTTGCCGCCGGCGCCCTTGATTTTCTCGCATGCGCCATGGACATCGGACACGCCCAGGGCCAGGTGGCCAAAGGCGGTGCCGATCTCATAGGAATCGACGCCCCAGTTGTAGGTCAGCTCAATCTCGGCGTGTTCCGGATTCTTGCCAAAGCCAACAAAAGCCAGCGTGTATTTGTACTCCGGGTTTTCTGTCTTGCGCAGCAACTGCATGCCCATCACCTGGGTGTAGAAGTCAATGGAGCGTTGCAGGTCGCCCACCCGCAGCATGGTGTGTAGAAATCTCATGCGCCGGATTGTGACGCAAAAAAAAAGGGCCGGTCTTGCGACCAGCCCTATTAAGGGATCCCTGAACCTGTTGGTTACGAAAGGACCCGAGGAGACAACCTGTGAGAACGAGCTGTTCTCGAAAACTCTGCTTGCCCGAAGTATCTCAGGGTTTCCCCTTGCTTTCTAGAGTCAAGGCCCCAAAAGGTGACCTGCCTCAAAGATTCTTCAAACAAGACTTGAAATTTAGCGCCTTTTCGAAGCCGGCTTGGCAACGTCAGCGGCAGAGGCTGCAACGGTATTGAAATTCGATTGAGCGACGTCAGTGGCTTGCTTGACAGCCTTTTGCACCGATTCCAGCGCGTTATTGGCAGCAGCCACGGCGCTCTTCATCACGGCGACAGCGGTTTCGGAGCCGGCCGGGGCGCTCTTGGCAGCGTTGTCCACCAAACCCATGAACTTCTTCTGCGCGTCCGCTGCTTGGCCTTCAAAAGTCTTGCCGAGATCAGCACCGGCACCGGAAGCGATGTCATACAGATGACGGCTGTAGGCAGCAGTCTTTTCAGCCAAGGGCTGGAACAGGCTCGATTGCAGGGCCAGCAGTTCCTGTGCGTCCTTCACGCTCAGCAGTGCCTTGGCATGATCAGAGGTTTCAGCCAGAGCGGCTTTGGAAGCGGTCAGATTGAGTTCAACAATCTTTTCGACACCTTCAAAGGCTTTGGCGGTCAGGCCCATCAGGGTTTCGACGTTTGCTTTTTGTGAAGCCAGGACTTGTTCGACGGTCAGCATATAAATTTCTCCAGAAAGAGTGGGGTTAATGGGTATCTGCGCCGAAACCTGGCTTGAGCCGGTATCATGTTGCAGTGCAGCATGATTGGAATTATAGGGGCGCCATTGCCGCTTGCAAGCATTTTGTGCTGCGATGCAACATATTAGACAGAAAATTCTAAAACCCGTTTTGTTCATCGCCCGGACACAGTGGCAAGGGCGATTTTTTCGGCCGTGCGCAGCCCGACGGCCGGTGTCTGGTTCACACACTGGCAAAATCGGACACCATGAGCGAGAACAAACATGAAAAACCGCAAGCCGCGCCGCGCAGCGCCTACAGGGTATTTCGCAGCATCACGACGCGCTGGATGGACAACGATGCCTACGGCCACGTCAACAATGTGGTCTATTACAGCTGGTTCGATACCGCGGTCAATGCCTACCTGATAGAGCAGGGCGTGCTCGATATCGAGCATGGGCAGACCATCGGACTGGTGATTGAAACCCGCTGCAACTACTTCGCGCCACTGGCATTTCCGCAGACGGTCGAGGCGGGCATACGCGTGGCCCACCTGGGTTCCAGCAGTGTGCGCTACGAAGTCGGCCTGTTTGCGCAGGGCCAAGCCTTGAGTGCGGCACGCGGCCACTTTGTGCATGTTTATGTGAACCGCGAAACGCGCCGTCCGACCGCTCTGCCGGCCAATTTGAAAACCGTACTGGAGACTCTTCTATGACACAAGCTGTTCTGGATCCCGCTGTGGTGGATGCAGCCATCACTTCACGCATGGCAGTTCGTGCTTTTACTTCAGAGGCCGTGGCGCGCGAGACCATTGCCGAAGTGCTGCAAGTGGCCAGTCGTGCGCCTTCGGGCACCAACACGCAACCGTGGAAGGTGTACGTATTGCAGGGTGCCAGCCGTGATGCGCTGGTCAACAAAGTGTGCGCTGCGCACGATGCGATCCAGGCCAATCCGGCGCTGCTCGCTGACTACAAGGAACAATACGACTATTACCCGGCGCAGTGGTTCAGTCCGTACATCGATCGGCGGCGCGAGAATGGCTGGGGGCTGTACGGCCTGCTGGGCATCGGCAAGGCCGACCGCGACAAGATGCAGGCACAGATGCAGCGCAATTTCCGCTTCTTCGATGCGCCGGTCGGTTTGATGTTCACGGTTAATAGCGGCATGGGGCGCGGCTCCCTGCTGGATTACGGCACCTTCTTGCAGAGCATCATGGTGGCGGCGCGTGCGCGTGGACTGCACACCTGCCCGCAACAGGCATGGAATATGTTCAACAGCATCATCCTGCCGCATGTCGGTGCCACAGCGCAGGAAATGCTGGTCTGTGGCATGGCCATGGGCTATGCCGATCAGTTGGCGGCGGTCAACACTTTCCACACACCTCGCGTGCCGGTTGAGGAGTTTACGCACTGGCTTGATTGACCCGCTTTGCCGGGCGGGTAAATACGATGGCGGCGCCACCTTGGGCGCGATAAAGTAACAGCATGATCATTACCAGTCTTCTTGATACCGACTTGTACAAGTTCACCATGATGCAGGCCGTGCTGCATCAGTTCCCCGGCGCCCAGGTGGAGTACAAATTCAGGTGCCGCAATCCGGGCATCGACCCGGCTACAGGCCGCGCCAGCCGGGCGCTTGGCGCCCACGTCAATGAAATTCGCGACGAGATCCGGTCCTTGTGCAGTTTGCACTTTCAGGACGCTGAACTGAACTACCTGCATTCGCTTCGATTCATCAAGAGTGACTTTATTGATTTCTTGGGGCTGTTCAAGCTGAACGAAAAGTACATCAGCGTCACAGCGCGCCCAAGCGGCGAGATCGATATCTCGATCCGTGGTCCCTGGCTGCACACCATCCTGTTCGAAATCCCGGTGCTGGCCATCGTGAACGAGGTTTACTTTCGCAATACGCACAAGTTGCCCGACCTGATGGAGGGGCGCCGGCGGCTCGATGTCAAGATCGGACAGCTGCGCGACGCGGGTCTGGGCGAGCTGAAAATTGCTGACTACGGCACACGCCGGCGTTTTTCGCAGGCCTGGCATGAGGAAGTATTGCGCGTCTTGGCGAGTCGGCTCGGTACCGCCCAGAGCCCCGGCAATGCGGCGGGCATGTCCGGCCAGTTGGCTGGCACCAGCAACGTGCTGTTTGCCATGAAGTTGGGCCTCACGCCTCTGGGCACGATGGCGCACGAGTATCTGCAAGCCTGCCAGGCGCTCGGACCGCGTCTGCGCGACAGCCAGATTTATGCCTTCGAATCCTGGGCCAAGGAATACCGGGGCGATCTTGGCATTGCCCTGAGCGATGTCTACGGCATGAGCGCTTTCCTGCGTGACTTCGATCTGTATTTCTGCAAGCTCTTTGATGGCGCGCGGCACGACAGCGGCGACCCTTTCCAGTGGGCCGAGCGCATGCTGGAGCACTACCACCAGCGCCGGGTTGATCCGCGCACCAAAACCCTGATCTTCAGTGATGGCTTGACGGTACCCCGCACGATCGAGCTTTACCAGCAGTTCAAGGGGCGCTGCCAGCTGGCGTTTGGTATCGGCACCAATCTGACCAATGACCTGGGCTACGAGCCGCTGCAGAACGTCATCAAGATGGTGCGCTGCAATGGTCAGCCGGTTGCCAAGTTGTCTGACGCCCCTTCCAAGGATATGTGCGAAGACGAGAAGTACCTGGCCTATCTGCGCCAGGTATTCGATATTTCGCAAGCTCGATAATCCAGTTCGTCATTGCCTTTCACACTTCACCTTCAAGGTAAGCCCTCATGCTGACTGCCATCTCCATCATCTTTGTTCTTGCCTATCTGGCCATCGCTCTGGAGCATCCTCTGAAAATCAGCAAGTCGGCCTCGGCGCTGATGGGAGCCGGCTGGTTGTGGACCGTGTACGCGCTGGCCAGTGGTGATGTGAATCAGGTCGATGCGGACCTGAACCGTTCGCTGATGGGGACGGCGCAGATTGTTTTCTTTCTGATGGGTGCCATGACGATCGTCGAGGTGGTCGATGCGCACGAAGGTTTTCTGGCCATCACTTCGCGCATCAAGACGACCAAGCTCTCGTCTCTGATGTGGATGGTGGGCTTTGTGACTTTTTTCCTCAGTTCTATCCTGGACAACCTGACCACGACCATCGTCATGGTTTCGCTCATGAAGAAACTGCTCGACAAGCGTGAGGACCGGATTTACTTTGCCGGCATCATCGTCATTGCCGCCAACGCCGGTGGCGCCTGGACGCCGATCGGTGACGTCACCACCACCATGCTCTGGATTGGTGGGCAGATCACGACCCTGTCGATCATGAAGAGCGTATTTCTGGCTTCCATGGTCAGTCTGCTGGTGCCGCTGGCTATCACGAGTCGAGTGCTCGGGTCTCGACCCGTCGTGGCGCCGGCGCGCAGGGCAGATTCAGAGAATTTGCAATCAACAAGCTTCGAGCGCAACCTGATGCTCTTTTTGGGTCTGGGCATTCTGGTTGGCGTTCCACTGTTCAAGACGGTGACCAATCTGCCGCCTTTCATGGGCATTCTGTTTGGCCTGGGCATGTTGTGGATGGTGGGCGATTTGCTGCACCTGAAGAAGGAGGAGGACAAGAAGGAACATCTGACGCTGGTGCATGCGCTGACCCGCATCGACATGAGTTCGATCATCTTCTTCATCGGCATTCTGATGGCCGTTGCCGTGCTGGAGCATACCCATGTGCTGAGCGCGCTGGCGCAGTGGCTTGACAAGACGGTGGGGCGTCTGGACGTCATTGTTCTCATCATCGGACTGGCCAGCGCCGTGGTGGACAACGTGCCGCTGGTGGCGGCGTCGATGGGCATGTACACCCTGGCGCAATACCCGACCGACAGCTTTCTGTGGGAGTTCATCGCCTACTGTGCCGGCACCGGCGGCTCGATTCTGATCATCGGTTCTGCATCCGGCGTCGCTGCGATGGGGCTGGAGAAGATTGATTTCTTCTGGTACGCAAAGAAGATTGGCGGTCTGGC
>JBAXFI010000013.1:0-40413 GCA_037139995.1 Comamonadaceae bacterium
CCATGCGCTTTCGCACCAAAACCATCGTCGGCGTTGCCCTGATCGAAATCGCGCTGCTGGCGGTATTGGTGGGTAGCGCCCTGTCGATCCTGCGCGAGTCGAACGAAGCCGAGTTGGTGCGTCGTGTACAACTCGGGGCCAGACTGTTGGTGGTGGCTGCGAAAGACGCCGTGATTTCGCAGGACCTGGCAACGCTGGACAGTCTGGTGGCCGAGACCACGAGCTCCAGGCAGGTTGAATATGTGCGCATTCTTGACGCCCACGGCACCGTGTTGGCACAGAGCGGTGACGCGAAGATTCTGGCGCGTCCGTTCCATCAGGAAGAGACGGTGGATCAGGCGCGCGACGGCATCTTCGAACAGTCGCAAGCGGTGTTGGCCGGCGGGATCCGTCATGGCGAAGTGCAGATTGGTGTCTCGGTCAGCAGCTTGCAAGTGTTGCTGGCTTCGGCGCAGCGCTGGGCCGGCAGTGTGGCCGCACTCGAAATCCTGCTGGTCGCGCTTTTTTCCTGGCTGCTCGGCACCTATCTGGTGCGCCAGTTGGGGGCCTTGCGGCAGGCCAGTGAACGCTTTGCCGAGGGTGATTTTGCCCATCGGGTTGCGGTCAAGGGTGACGACGAGTTGGCTCAAACAGCGAACGCTTTCAATGCCATGGCGCAGCAAATCAGCGAGAACCGCGCACAGTTGCAGGTAGAGAACCGCAAGTGGCGCGGCGCGGTGGCAGCGGCTGAAAAGGCCGAAAGCCTGTTGCGCGAGGCGGTCAGCAGCATTCCGCAGGGCTTCACCATCTACGACGAACAGGATCGCCTGGTGCTTTGCAACGAAGCCTATCTGCGTTTTTATGAAACCAGTCGTGACCTGATCGTGCCGGGGCAAACCTTCGAAGAGATTGTGCGCAGGGGCGCCGAGCGTGGTCAATACAGCGCGGCCATCAGCAATGTGGATGCCTGGGTGAGTCAACGTGTGGCTCAGCATCAAGAGGCCAGCGGCGAGATGCTGGAACAGCGGCTGGCCGACGGTCGCTGGCTGCTCATTGTTGAGTACCGCACGCCCAGCGGCTACATTGTTGGCAACCGGATCGACATCACCGAGCGCAAGCAACTCGAGCAGACGCTGCTGGACAATGAACAGCGCTGGGAACTGGCCGTGACGGGCGCCAACGATGGTATCTGGGACTGGAATCCGCAAAGCGGCGAGGTCTATTTTTCAGAACGCTGGAAGACCATGCTGGGTTACCGCAGCGATGAAATCGGGAACTCGGTGGACGAGTGGGTTTCGCGTGTGCACCCGGATGACCTGGAATTTACGATGAGCGAAGTGCAGCGCCATCTGCGCGGCGAAACCGAGTATTACCAGAATGAACACAGGATGCGTTGCAAGAATGGCGAGTACAAGTGGATTCTGGATCGTGGCCGCGCTCTGGTTGATGAGCAGGGGCAGGCCGTGCGCATGCTGGGATCGCACAGTGACATTAGCGAGCGCCGGGCTCTGGCGGCGCGTGAACGTGAGTATGCAGAACAACTCGAAGCCATCTTTGAGCTCAGTCCGGACGGTTTTGTTTCATTCGATGGACTTGGCCGGGTCAAGTACCTCAGCCCCTCATTTGCCCGTCTGACCGGTCTGGCGCAGCCCGAACTGGTCGGTCTCGATGAGAGCGAATTCTCGGGGCGCCTGGCGCAACTTTGCGTACCCGAGGCCGGCTTTCCAGGGTTGGCAGCTCTTCGCGGCAAGAAGACGGCCAGCCATCGTCAGGAGTCTCCGGACGCTGGTGGGCAGCAACTGAAGATCGAAATAGCTGGCGCTGGCAAACGTGTGCTGGAAGTCAGGCTGCGCGAAAAGAACACGGAAAGCGTGAAGACGATTCTGTACCTGCGTGACATCACGCATGAGACCGAAGTAGATCGTCTGAAGAGCGAGTTTTTGTCTACCGCAGCGCACGAATTGCGCACGCCGATGACCAGTATTTACGGCTTCACGGAACTTCTGCTGACGCAAGAGTTTGACGAAGCCGATTGGCGAGGCTACCTGCGCATCATCTTTCGGCATACGGAGTTGATGGTGTCCATCATCAACGAACTGCTTGATCTGGCGCGCATTGAAGCGCGTCATGGCACGGACTTCCAGATCGTCAAGGTTGACGTGGCTGAATTGTTGCAGGAAATTGTGGCAGGCTTCAAGCCGCCTGACGGCAGGGCCGTGCCGCCCGTGCGCCTTTTCGAGCGGCCGGCATGGGTGATGGCAGACCGCAAGAAGCTGATCCAGGCGGTGCTCAATGTGCTCTCCAATTCCTACAAATATTCACCCGGTGGTGAAGTGGTTGAACTCGATATGGTTCAGGTCGCGCCCGGCGCTGAGTCGCCTCTGGAGAGCGGTGCGGCAGCGCTGGGAATTCGCATCGTTGACCACGGCCTGGGGATGACGCCGGAGCAACTGGCGCGGGTCTTCGAACGCTTTTATCGCGCGGATACTTCCGGCAAGATTCCCGGAACAGGTCTGGGCATGAGCATCGTGCAGGAAATAGTGGCCCTGCATGGCGGCAAAGTCAGTGTCACCAGTGCCACTGGCGTGGGTACAACGGTAACGATCTGGCTGCCCACAGCGGGCATGGCCTAAACCAGTAGTGCTGCCAGCGCGCACAAGGCGGCGGTCTCGGCGCGCAGCACGCGCGGCCCCAGCGTGACTGGCGTAAAACCGCAGGCCAGGGCTCTGTCTTCTTCGGCGCTGCTCAGTCCGCCCTCGGGCCCAGACAAGAAGGTGACGGCAGGTGATGTGCCCAATGCGGCAACTGCCTCCCGCAGACCACGCGTGCCAGGGCGCAGTGTCAGCAAAAAGGAGCCGCCTGCAGCTGTGTCGGCGGTCTGCTTGCCTTCTTCGACCCAGGCAGAAAATCCGGTCACCTCATGGACCAACGGAACCCGGTTGCCACCACACTGCTCGCAGGCCGATACGGCGATGCTTTGCCAGTGAGCGACCTTCTTCGCAGCGCGCTCGGCGTTAAGCCGCAGCACGCTGCGCTCGCTCATCAGTGGCTGGATGCTGGCCACGCCGAGCTCGGTGGCTTTTTCGACCAGCCAGTCCATGCGTTCGTTGGCCGGCATGCTCAGTGCCAGATGCACGGCACGAATCGCTTCGCGCTCGACGGCCTGGTGCTCTCCAATTCGTACCTGAACCTCGCTGCGTCCCATCTGCGTGATCGCCGCACTGAATTCACCAGCGCTACCTGCAAACGCCGGGTTACCGTTGAACAGGGTGATGCTGTCGCCCGGCTGCAGGCGCAGCACCTGCACGTGACGCGCAGCGCCCGCCGGTAGGGTCAACAACTCGCCGATGACAAGGGGCGCGGGGCAATAGAAGCGGGGCATGGAAATCAGGACGGTGTCTGCAGCGGACCAAAGGAATAGCCATTCACGACTTCGATGCCCTCGAAGCGCTCGATCAGGCGCAGCAGCGGCTTGAGCTCGCGATAGCGCCCACAGGTGGAACGGATGTAGCTGATGAAGCGCGGAGTATCTGCCAGGTACTGCGGCTTGCCATCACGCAGTGTGAGGCGGGCAAAGATGCCGGCCACTTTCAGGTGGCGCTGCAGGCCCATCCACTCGACGCCACGGTAAAACTCGCCAAAATCATTGCCGACCGGCAACCCGGCCTTGCGCGCCTGTTCCCAGTACCGGATGGTGATGTCCAGACAAAAATCTTCTTCCCAGCTCAGGAAGGCATCGCGCATCAAACTCGCAATGTCATAGGTGATCGGGCCATAGACTGCGTCCTGAAAGTCCAGCACGCCGATGCGCGGATCATCAGGTTTCGCCGACGCGCCGCCCCAAGGGACCATCAAGTTCCTGGGCATGAAGTCGCGGTGCACGTAAACGCTGGGCCAACTCAGGTTCTCCCGGATGATGTGAGAAAAAGCGGTGTCCAGTGTGCGCCGCAAGTCGCCCTCGACGGCGACGCCGCGGTGCTGCTGCAGATACCAGGCGGGGAACAACTCCATTTCCTGGCGCAGCAAAGCCTCATCGTAGGGTGGCAGGACGCCCGGTCGGGACGCAAGCTGCCATGCAATCAGGGCTTCAATGGCCTGCAGGTAGTTTGATTGATTGGCGCGCGGGTCATTGCGATGGATACCCTGCAGCATCGTCTGCACGCCCATGTCAGTCAGCAGCATGAAGCCTTTGGTCTGGTCCCAGGCCAGAACCTGTGGCACCTTTACCTGCGCTGCATGCATCAGTTCAGCCACGGTGGCAAACGGTCGGCAATCTTCCTGCTCGGGCGGCGCATCCATGATGATGCGGCTGCCGTGTGGCGTGTCGACCCGGAAATAGCGTCGAAAGCTGGCGTCAGCGGAAGCGCTGCGCAGTGAGTTGATCTGCAAGCCGTGACCCGGTGCCAGTGCCGCCAGCCAGGCCGTGAAGTCCGCCTTGCGCTGCAAGTCAGGCCAGTCCAGTGCGGTGCTTGGTGTGGGTTCGGTGGACGGGGCATGGCTCATGGATAATCCATTCTACAAAGCCGAACGGTTCCGGTTCCTTTCCAACCTGCTGCCAGAGTGACATTACCCCTGAGTTCATGCGCAACTTGCTGCTCAACCTGAAATGCAGCCCGACTGCCCTGTTTGCTTGCGCCCTGTTGCAAGCGACGTCGCTATGCGCTCACGGGCAGACGGATCAGGCGCCATTGACACTCAGCGCCAGCCCCTTGCTGCAGGAGGAGATCGCAGTGCCGCGCAGCGCCCTGCCGACCTTTGTTTCCGGTGAGCGCCTGTTTGGCCACCCCGATTTGGAAACGGTGGTGGAAGGCCGGGCCACGTTGCGCCGGGGCGACCTGATGATCAAGGCGGATCGGCTGGAGTATGACCGACCCACGGACCTGGCCCGAGCCAGCGGCGAAGTTCGCATCAATCGCGCCGGCAATGTCTATGAAGGCCCTTTGCTGGAACTCAAGCTCGACGCTTTCAAGGGGTTTTTCAGTCAACCAAGTTACTACTTTCCCAAGAATGATGCCAACGGGCAGGCCGATCGTGTTGATTTCATCGATGAGCAGAGATCGATCATCCACAACGCCAGTTTGACCAGCTGCCGTCGCCTGCCCGGGCCGGATTGGCTGCCAGACTGGATATTGCGTGCGGCAACGATCCACATCGACAATGAATCGGATGTTGGGACGGCAGAGGGCGCCTTGCTGACTTTCAAGGGCATGCCCCTGCTGCCGGTTCCCTACCTCAGCTTTCCCTTGAGCGACAAGCGCAAGTCGGGTTTGATGCCACCCACCTTGGGTCTGGACAACGTCAATGGCGCGGTGATTGCGGTCCCGTATTACTGGAATATTGCGCCGAATCTGGATGCCACGCTGACACCGACGCTGATGAGCAAGCGCGGCGTCAATCTGGCCAGTGAGTTTCGTTACCTGGAGCCTGACTATTCGGGTCAGGTGCGGTTCGATCTCATGCCATCAGACCTGCTGCGCGACAGCAATCGCTGGGGTCTGGCGCTAGGCCATCAGGGTACGCTCAGGAACAGCCTGACCAGAGTCATCACAGACGGTGGCCTGGCCTTCAATCTCGGTTTGAACCGGGTCAGTGACGACAATTACTGGCGTGATTTTGCTGGCACTTCGGCTTCGTTGACACAACGACTGCTGGCCAACGATGCTGCTTTCTCTTGGAGCAATGGTTATTTTTCCAACAGTTTGCGAGTGCTCAAGTGGCAGACGCTGCAGGACCTGACCGCGCCCATCACACCGCCTTATGACCGCTTGCCGCAACTGGCAACGCGTTTTGCGCGAAACGACCTGGCTGGCTTCGACTATTCGCTCGACGCCGATTACACCCGGTTCCAGTCAGACAGCGCTTCCACCCTGCAGCCCAACGCCCAGCGGATTTTTTCCTTGCTGCAGATCAGTCGGCCCTGGATCGGTGGGGCCGGCTTTATCACGCCCAGGCTGCAACTGCATACGGCGAATTATCTTTTTGACGCGCCGCTATCGAACACTGCGACCTCTGCCAGTGTGGTGGTGCCGACCTTCAGTCTGGACAGTGGGCTGGTGTTCGAGCGTGATATCAGCTATTTCGGCACGCGTTTTCGCCAGACCCTGGAGCCGCGTGCTTTTTATGTGAATACGCCTTACCGTGAGCAGAGCCTGCTGCCCAATTACGACTCGGGCGCGAAGGATTTCAATTTTGCGACCATCTACACAGAGAATGCTTTCGTCGGCAACGACCGCATTTCCGACAGCAACCTGCTGACGCTCGGCGTTTCTACCCGACTGCTCCATCCCGACAGCGGCGCTGAGGCGGCGCGTTTTGGCATTGCACAACGCCTGCGCTTCAAGGACCAGAACGTGACGCTGCTGCCGACCGATCCACTGGTGGTGGACCGGATCAGCGACGTCTTGCTGGGTGCGTCGATCAATTGGGATCCCAAGTGGTCGTTTGATTCGACCGTGCAGTTCAATCCCAAGACAGAACAGTCGACGCTGGCAACGATCGGTGCTCGCTACAGCCCTGGCAACTATCGGGTGGTGAGCGGAACCTACCGTTATCAGAGGGATGTGAGCGAGCAGATTGACCTTGGCTGGCAGTGGCCACTGAACGATTTGTGGGGTGACCGGGGGCAGGATCTGGGACCCGGGCGTGGTCAAGGCGAGGGACGCTGGTACAGCGTGGGACGTCTCAACTACAGCCTCGATGAAGGCAAGCTGGTGAACGCCGTTATTGGTTTTGAGTACGATGCGGGGTGCTGGCTTGGCCGAGCAGTGCTGGAAAAGCTGCAGACCAGCACTTCAACGGCCAGTCAGCGTGTCATGTTTCAGCTCGAGTTTGTCGGCTTGGCGCGTTTGGGCGCGAGTCCTTTGAAAACATTGAAAGACAATATTCCAAGTTACCAGTACCTGCGCGAGCAGGGTGGCTCTCCCAGTCGTTTCAGCAATTACGAATAATCCATCATGACCCATCGCCTTGTCGCCCTGATTGTGGCCAGCTTTTCCCTCCTTGCAAGTTTGCCAGCACCGGCGCAGGGTTTGCGGCCGTCGCTTGGACTGAGTTCTGTTCCGGCTGCGACCCGGCCGCAAGCCGAGGTCCAGCAGGCAGCCGACTACATTGTGGCGGTGGTCAATTCGGAGCCCGTCACCAACAGCGAGGTGCAACGTGAATTGCAGCGATTGGTGCAGCAGATGACGCAACAGCGCAGACCGCTACCTGATCGCAAGGAGATGGCACGCCAGGTCCTGGAGAATCTGATCAATCAAAAAGTCCAGCTGCAATCGGCCAGCGAAACCGGCGTTCGAGTCGATGATGCGGCGGTTGACCAGGCGGTGCAAAACATTGCCCGCCAAAACCAGATGGACGTGGCTGAACTGCAGCGCCGTATTGTGCAGGATGGTCTGGTGTTCAGCCAGTTTCGAGCTCAATTGCGCGAGCAGCTGGTACTGACACGCTTGCGGGAGCGGGAAGTCGAGCCGCGGGTGCGGGTTTCCGAACTCGAAGTCGATCAATACCTGCGCGATCAGCAAACCAACACCGACCCGGCCAGCACCGAAATCAACCTGGCACAGATTCTGGTGTCGGTTCCAGATAACGCCACTGCGCAGCAGATTGACGCGCTGCAGGGCAAGGCGCAGCAGGCGCTGGGGCGCTCCCGTGCTGGCGACGATTTTGCAGCGCTGGTGCGCGAATATTCGGATGCGGCGGATCGTGCCAATGGCGGCCAACTGGGCTTGCGCACGGCCGACCGCTACCCACCCCTGTTTCTGGAGGCAACGCAAAACCTGGAGGTGGGCGCCATCTCCGCTGTAGTTCGTTCAGGGGCTGGTTTTCACGTTCTCAAGCTGCTTGAGCGAAGGAATGCCGGCTTGCCGCCGATGACGGTCACACAAAGTCGGGCGCGCCATATCCTGTTGCGTGTCAGCCCGCAACTCAGCGAGGCCGCTGCGCGCGACAAACTGGTCGAGTTCAAAAAGCGCATTGAAGCCGGCCAGGCTGATTTTGCGACCTTGGCGCGTGACAATTCACAGGATGGTAGTGCCGCGCAGGGCGGCGATCTGGGCTGGGCCAATCCGGGCATGTATGTGCCAGAGTTTGAGGATGTGATGGGCCGTCTGGCACCGGGGCAGATCAGTGACCCCTTGGTATCGCGCTTTGGTGTGCACTTGATCCAGTTGATGGAACGTCGCGATACGGCGCTGAGCCTGCGCGAGCAACGCGAGGCGGTGCGGGCAGTCTTGCGTGAAAAGAAACTGGATGAAAGTTATGTCAACTGGGCGCAGGACCTGCGCGGTCGTGCCTACGTGGAAATGCGCGAGCCACCGCAGTGATAGCCCCCGGCGCGGCGGCGTTCGGCTTGGGTAGTGCATGAAACACATTCCGCGCAAACGCTTTGGCCAGCATTTCCTGGCGGATGCGGGAATTGTTGATGCGATTGTCGGTGCCATCGATCCCCGCCCCGGGCAGGCGATGGTCGAGATCGGGCCCGGTCTGGCGGCACTGACGCAACCACTGCTGGAGCGCCTTGGTCACCTGACCGTCATCGAACTGGATCGCGATCTGGCGGTCCGTCTGAGCTCACGCCCAGGCTTGACGGTGATTCAATCCGATGTCCTCAAAGTCGATTTCTCCGAACTGGCAAGCTCGTTGGGGGCGTCAAAACTTCGAGTCGTCGGCAACCTGCCTTACAACATCTCAACCCCGATTCTGTTTCATCTGCTGGATTTCGTGGATGTCATCCAAGACCAGCACTTTATGTTGCAAAAGGAAGTAGTTGACCGCATGGTGGCGCGTCCGGCGAGTGCTGAGTATGGTCGCTTGAGCGTGATGCTGCAGTGGCGTTACGCCATGGACATGGTGCTTTTTGTACCGCCTGAAAGTTTCAACCCGCCACCCAGAGTGGACAGTGCGGTGGTGCGTATGGTGCCGCACAAGGACCCCGCCTCAATCGATGGCAAGCTCTTGAGTGAAATGGTACGAGTTGCCTTCAGTCAGCGTCGCAAGCTGTTGCGCCATACCCTGGGCAAGTGGCTGCAGGAGAAGGCCTACGGCGGCGAGTTTGACGTGCAACGCCGCGCCGAAGAAGTGCCCGTAGCTGAATATCTGGCCTTGGCCGCGAGCGTCTAAGGGCAGGGTCAATTTTTCGACGGGCCGCCCCGAGAAAAATTAGCCCCCTCGGGGGGCAGCGCAGTACGCGAAGCGACAAGCGTGGGGGCTATCTCAGGCTGCAGTCAACCAGTAACCCGCATTAAAGGGGCTGCTCATGCGCAGCGCCAGGGGCGATATGTCCAACAGTTTGTCGGTCGGCATTCTTTCGCCAGAATCGGCTGTGAGTTCAATGCCTGAGACGGCGTGGCCGCCTGCGTCAGTTTCTTTTGCCTCGTTCGCCCGTTCTGCTTGGCTGGTGTGTGCAGAACGGGCTACAGAAAAGAATAGAAACATCGGAACGGAATTTTCCGGTCTCCCCAATAGTCTGCAGCGTCACGGAAGATATCAAGCAGCTGTTCACGCGCCTCTTTGTCGAACTTGGCATTGGCCGGAATGTGTTCCAGTACGACGATAAAGCCGGGCTGAGGTCCCGACTTGTGTACCGGGTCGGTCATGCTGTCGTAGAGTGCGTCAAAATTCTTTCCCACATGGACAGCCAGCATGAATTGCTGGCCGATCAAGTCCAGCACGTCCTGTTTGGTCTGGGCATTGGCCAGATTGGCATACAGAAAATGTTGATTCAAGGCCTGTGCCGCATCCTGCAATTCCTGCACCCTGAAGGCGCGAATCGACTGCACGATATTGGGCCGAATGCTGCGCAGTGGCACATCTGCTGCTGCACTCGGTACCGCCGGTGTATCTAAGGTAAGTGACATATTCATTCCTGCTTCACTCTGCAAAATAAAAAAGAAACCTACGGAACGATCCTGCGGAAGCTCGCATAGTGATCGTCCGTGTAATAACAGACCTCGGGTCTGCTGGCTGCTCCCCCGCACACAATGCGCCGGGCACCCCGGTCGCGTGAACCCGGCGTTGCGACGGTGTACTCACGGTAGTAACCGCGGGTCTGCATAGGCAGCAAACGCTCACGGTTTCCGAACACCATACCGTCCTTCTCATGTGCAAACGGGCCACCCTGATGGATCAGCCTGTAAGTTTGCACGGCCGGTTCCGGCAAAGCGGACCCCGAAACCGTGGCTGCAACTTTCGCGACGCCAGACTCTTCAGCCTGAACCCCAGCGACGACAAGGTAGGTCAAAAGCAAAAAGCCAGTAATCACTAACTTGAAGCATTTTGAGCCGTACATGGAAATTAAACTTCTCGCAACACTCCGGGTTGACCCCGGAAATTCATGCGGGTAGTGTCGCGCATTTGGCCGAAAAAAGCAAGTAGCTGCCTATTAAGTAGGCAGAAAAAACCCCAGAAAATGACAATGAGTTTGCGCTAACTTATCTGGAAATGATTAGCGGGTGGCGTTTGCATCGGCGACGGTAAGCGCCGTCATGTTAACGATTCGCCGGACTGTGGCGCTGGCCGTCAGAATGTGCACCGGCTTGGCGGCGCCCAGCAGCACCGGGCCAATGGCAATATTGCCACCGGCGGCGGTTTTGAGCAGGTTGTAGGCAATATTGGCAGCATCAATATTGGGCAGCACCAGCAGGTTGGCGTCGCCGTTGAGGGTGCTGTTGGGCATCAGCGCGGCGCGCGCCTTGCCGTCGAGTGCAACGTCGCCGTGCATTTCACCATCTACTTCAAGCCAGGGCGCCTGGGTTCGCAGCAGTTCCAGTGCGTGGCGCATCTTGAGTGCGCTGGGCTGACTGCTGCTGCCAAAATTCGAGTGGGACAGCAGGGCCGCTTTGGGCCGGATGCCAAAACGCATCATTTCCTCGGCTGCCATGGTCGTAATTTCAGCCAGCTGTTCGGCGCTGGGGTCGTAATTGACGTGCGTGTCGACAATGAACAGCTGCCGTTCAGGCAACAGCACACAGTTCATGCAGGCGTAGGTGCCGACATGGGCGCGCATGCCAATCACCTGGTCGATGTACTGCAGGTGCATCGAAGTTGTGCCCCAGGTACCGCAAATCATGCCATCGACATCGCCCTTGTGCAGCAGCATGGCACTGATCAGCGTCAGGCGGCGGCGCATTTCGATTTTGGCGACCTGGGCCGTCATGCCCTTGCGCTCCGTCATGCGGTGGTAAGTTTGCCAAAAATCGCGGTAACGATCATCTTTTTCGACATTCACGACGTCATAGTCGTCGTCCTGTTGCAGGCGCAGGCCGAATTTCTCGATCCGCTCGGCGATCACATGCGGGCGCCCGATCAGTGTCGGTCGTGCCAGACCTTCGTCCACCACAATCTGGGCCGCGCGCAAAACGCGCTCTTCTTCACCCTCGGCGTAAGCGACGCGCTTCTTGAGTCCCATCTTTGCAGCGGTAAAGATGGGCTTCATGACCGTGCCGGAGGCATAGACGAAGCTTTGCAGCCTCTCGCGGTAGGCGTTCATGTCCTTCACCGGTCGCTGCGCGACACCGCTGTCGGCTGCCGCCTGCGCCACTGCTGGCGCGATCTTCATCATCAAGCGCGGATCGAAAGGCTTGGGTATCAGGTACTCCGGGCCAAAAGCCAGCTGCTCGCCTGCGTAGGCCGCGGCCACCACCTCACTTTGCTCGGCTTGCGCCAGTTCGGCGATGGCGTGTACCGCCGCAATTTCCATCTCCATCGTGATCGTCGATGCACCGGCATCGAGCGCACCTCGAAAAATGTAGGGAAAACACAAGACATTGTTGACCTGATTGGGATAGTCGGAGCGACCGGTGGCGATGATCGCATCGTCGCGTACCGCTTTGACTTCTTCAGGCAGGATTTCCGGTGTCGGATTGGCCAGCGCAAAAATCAGTGGTTTGGCTGCCATCTTGCGAACCATGTCGGCTTTCAGCACACCTCCAGCCGACAAACCCAGAAAGACGTCGGCACCCTCGATGATTTCACCCAGTGTGCGGGCCGATGTGTTCTGGGCAAAGACAATCTTGTCTTCGTCCATCAATTCGGTGCGGCCCTCATAAACCACACCCGCCAGATCGGTCACATAAATGTTCTTGCGCGGAATGCCCAGCTTGACCAGCAGTCCCAGGCAGGCCAGTGCCGCCGCGCCAGCGCCCGAGGTGACCAGTTTGATGGTCTTGGGGTCTTTGCCAACCACTTTCAGACCATTCAGGATTGCCGCACCAACGCAGATCGCCGTGCCATGCTGGTCATCATGGAAGACCGGAATCTTCATGCGTTCGCGCAGTTTGCGTTCAACATAGAAGCAGTCGGGTGCTTTGATGTCTTCCAGGTTGATGCCGCCAAAGGTGGGTTCCAGGGAAGCAATGATGTCAACCAGTTTGTCGAGGTCGTGCTTCTCGTTGATTTCGATGTCAAACACATCGATACCGGCAAACTTCTTGAACAGCACACCCTTGCCTTCCATCACCGGTTTGGCTGCCAGCGGACCAATGTCGCCCAGGCCGAGCACGGCCGTGCCATTGGTGATGACGGCAACCAGATTGCCGCGGCTGGTGTACTTGAAAGCGTTGTTCGGGTCCTTGACGATTTCTTCGCAGGGTGCTGCCACGCCGGGTGAATAAGCCAGTCCGAGGTCATGCTGGTTGACCAGTTGCTTGGTTGCAGCGATGCGGATCTTTCCGGGGGTTGGAAATTCGTGATACTCAAGAGCAGCACGGCGCAGGATGGCGCGCTTTTCTTCGGCGGTGACGGGGATCTGGGGCATGCTTGTCTCCTGCTATGGTCCGCATGGCTGAAAAGTCAGCCTGTCAGCTCTTGTCCAGGGTGCAAATTGTAGACCCTGCCCGTCTTGGCGCTGGCGCTAGTCTGTTTCAGTCGTGCTGTGCTGCAGCCAGTCCAAAAAGGTCTTCATCACGGGCCGCTCATCGGCGCGCTCTGGCATGACCAGATAGTAGGAGCGATCACTTGGAACCAGTTGCTGGCAGGCCACGACCAACTCACCGCGTTGCAGCTCGGCTTCAATCAACAGGCGAGGCACCAGCGCCAGGCCCAGACCATGAACTGCTGCTGCTGCCGTCATGGAGAATAATTCGTAGCGTGGCCCCGACAGGGCCAGTGGCGCAGCGACACCCAAGGCATCAAACCATTGGCGCCAGGCGGTGGGTCGGGTGCTTTGCTGCAGTAGCGGAAGATCCGCCAGCGCTTGAGCCGGCAGGGTCGTTTGCGCGCCGAGCAAGCTTGGCTTGCAAACCGGCACCATGTCTTCAGATAGCAAACGAATCGTCTGGGTGCCGGCCCAATTGGCCATCTGATCAGCAGACCCGGCGTACAGCGCCGCATCAAACGGTGTATCGGCAAACATGAAGGGCCGCGTGCGTGTTTCAATGTGGACGGTAATTTCCGGGTGCAGTGCCGCCAGTTCCGGAAGGCGCGGCAGCAGCCAGCGCGTGGCAAATGTTGGCACCGCTGCCAGATGGATGCTGCCGCCCCGGCCTTGTGTCGACATCACGTCGAGTGTGTCCTGTTCCAGCGCCTGCAGGCGCCCGGCCACCTGCGCCGCGTATTCGGCTCCCCGCTCGGTCAGCGCCACGCCGTGGCGAGTGCGCCGAAAAAGGGCAACTCCCAAAAATTCTTCCAAAGCGGTGATTTGTCGAGACACGGCGCTTTGGGTCAGCGCCAACTCTTGCGCAGCGCGTGTGTAGCTCTCGTGGCGGGCTGCGGCGTCAAAGCAGGCCAGGGCCTGGAGGGATGGAATTCTTCTACGCATGATGTGCCAAATATACACAACAGGTGGACTGGAACAATATTCACTTGCTTTGCATCAGTCGCTATTCACTGGTGAGGTCGGGGAAATATCCCGGTTCCAACCGGCTCGAACAATTTGAAAGTATTCTATGAATGCATATCTTGGTGAAGATAAGTCACTTGCTTTTGTCGCGCCGGGCCGATTACCATGCGCCAAGCGCTGCCGCTTTGAAATTTCAATTTAAGAACGGAGATATATCGCATGGCCCACGCATCCTTCAATTGGCAAGATCCATTTTTGCTTGACGCGCAACTCAGCGACGATGAACGCATGGTGCGTGACGCTGCTGCTGCTTACTGCCAGGACAAACTGCAACCGCGCGTCACGGAGGCCTTTCGCGCCGGAACAACCGACGCTGCGATCTTTCGCGAAATGGGGGAACTGGGTCTGCTCGGGCCCACGATTCCGGAAACCTATGGTGGCCCCGGCCTGAGCTACGTCGCCTATGGCCTGATTGCTCGCGAGGTGGAACGGGTTGACTCGGGTTACCGCTCCATGATGAGTGTGCAGAGCTCGCTCGTCATGTTGCCCATTTTCGAGTTCGGTACCGAAGCGCAGCGGCAGAAATACCTGCCCAAACTGGCAACGGGCGAATGGATTGGCTGCTTTGGCCTGACCGAACCGGACCATGGCTCCGATCCGGGCTCCATGGCGACGCGCGCCCACAAGGTGGCCGGCGGCTACAAGCTCTCAGGCTCCAAGATGTGGATCTCCAACAGCCCGATCGCTGATGTGTTTGTGGTCTGGGCGAAAGAGGTATCTGAAGGCGGTAAGGTCGGTCCGATTCGCGGCTTTGTGCTGGACAAGGGCGCTGTCGGCTTGAGCGCGCCAACGATCCATGGCAAGGTGGGCTTGCGTGCCAGCATCACCGGTGAAATCGTGATGGACGGTGTCTTCTGCGCGGAAGAAAATGCCTTCCCTGAAGTGCAGGGTCTCAAGGGTCCCTTCACCTGCCTGAACTCGGCACGCTACGGCATCGCCTGGGGTGCTCTGGGTGCGGCCGAAGACTGTTGGTTCCGTGCTCGCCAGTACGTGCTGGACCGCAAGCAGTTTGGCCGGCCCCTGGCGGCCAATCAGCTGATCCAGAAGAAACTCGCCGACATGCAGACCGAGATTGCGCTGGGCCTGCAAGGCTGTCTGCGGCTGGGTCGCATGAAGGACGAGGGCACGGCTTCGGTCGAAATCACTTCGATCCTGAAACGCAACTCCTGCGGCAAGGCTCTTGACGTAGCCCGTCTGGCGCGCGACATGATGGGCGGCAATGGAATTTCCGACGAGTTTGGTGTGGCGCGACATCTGGTGAATCTGGAAGTCGTGAACACCTACGAAGGCACACACGACATCCATGCCCTGATTCTGGGACGGGCTCAGACGGGTATTGCGGCTTTTGCCAATTAAGTCATCGCCAGCTTTGGTGGTCAGCGTCTGGCGCTGTGGCGGCGTCCTCATGCTGTCAAATGCCCAGAAATCGGCCGCCACCACAGCCCCAGGCGCTGTGACGAAGTTACCGGCTTGCCTGCAAGACTACTCAATACCAATTGAGGGACTTGGTCTTCATTTACCAGATCCAGCGCACCGAACACGCCATGGGGGCTATGGGCGGGGACCGATTTCTGGGCATTTGACAGTATGAGGGCCCCGCCCATAGCCTCCGTGGCAGGCACAACCGCATCAATTGGGAAAGACAAGTGAAATCGACAAACGAAAAACAGGCAGCGCTAGGCCACATCAAGGTTTTGGACCTCTCACGGGTTCTGGCAGGCCCCTGGTGTACCCAGATGCTGGCCGACCTAGGTGCGGACGTGGTCAAGGTCGAACGCCCCGGCGTCGGTGACGATACGCGCCACTGGGGGCCGCCGTTCCTGAAGGATGCGCAAGGGCAGGACACCGATCAGGCCAGCTACTTCACTGCCTGCAACCGCAACAAGCGGTCCGTCACCATCGACATGGCACAGGCTGAGGGGCAGAAGCTGATCCGCCAGATGGCCGTGCAAAGCGACATTCTGGTGGAGAACTTCAAGGTTGGCGGTTTGCAGCAGTATGGTCTGGACTACGCCAGTCTGAAGGTGCTCAATCCGCGTTTGATCTACTGCTCGGTTACCGGATTTGGTCAGGACGGCCCCTATGCCGAGCGGGCTGGCTACGACTTGATGATTCAGGCCATGACCGGCATGATGAGCATCACCGGGCGTTCCGACGACGTCCCCGGCGGCGGGCCGCAACGCGTTGGCGTTGCCTTGACGGACATTTTCACCGGCGTCTATGCCTGCAGCGCCATTCTGGCAGCGCTGGAAGTGCGACACCGGACCGGCCTGGGTCAGTACATCGATATGGCGTTGCTGGATGTCGGCATGGCCATTCTTGGCAATCAGGCCGCCGGCTTCTTGAACACCGGACAGGTCCCAAAGCGCCAGGGCAACAGCCACCCCAGCCTGGCACCGTATCAGGACTTTCAGACATCAGACGGATCCATGCTGCTGGCCATTGGCAACGATGGGCAGTTTGCGCGCTTCTGTCAGGTGGCGGCGCATCCAGAGTGGTCGGCCGACCCGCGCTTTGCCAGCAATACCTTGCGTGTGAAGAACCGCGAGGCGTTGATCACGCTGATGCAGGCGGTGACCCGTACGCGCACCACGCTCGAGTGGATTGGGGCGCTGGAGGACAAGGCCGTGCCCTGTGGGCCGATCAACGACATCGGACAGGGCTTCGCCGATGCCCAGGTGCAAGCGCGTTCTCTGGTGGTGAATCAGCTTTTGACGCCGGCGGCTTTGGCCAAGACTACGGTGCCATCGATTGCCACGGTTGCCAGTCCACTGCGCTTGATGGAAAATCCGCCGGTGCTGCGCCGCGCGCCGCCGGTGCTGGGCGAGCATACGGATGAAGTGCTGGCGGAGTTGGGCCTGGATGCCAGCGCGATTGCGGCTTTGAGGGCGCAGGGCACACTCTAGGATCCGGTTTGCGTGGCCGGTTTGCGATTCACCAGGACGATGCCCGTTGCCACCATGACCAGTGCCAGCATCAAATTCAGGGTGACCGGCTCCTGCAGCCAAAGTGCACCAAACAGCAAGGCAAAGACCGGCGTCAGAAAAACAAAGGCCGAAATCTTGGTGGCGGGGTAGCGCCCCAGCATCCACATCCAGGCCAGGTAGCTGGCAAAGGCACCTACGACGGTCTGTGCCAGCAGCGAGGCGGTGCTGAAGGCGCTGAAACTCCAGACCCAGCGCTCACCCAGTGCCCCGGACAGCAAGGGCAACGCGATTGCGCTGACGCCGACCTGATAGAACAGCAGCTTTTCGGGCGAGATTCGGGTCAGTTGTGTGCCGCGGATGACGACGGTGGTCAGACCCCAAAACATGCCAGCCGCCAATGCCAGCAGGTCACCGCGCCATTGATTGATGGCGCTGCCAGCGACAAGACCGTCTCGTAGCGCAAACACCACGGCTGCAAAGGCCAGGGCCAGGCCCAGCCACTGCAATGGACGGATCTTTTCGGACGGTACAAAAAGCGGCAGCAGAACCGCGACCCAGAACGGTGAGGTGTAAAGAAAAACGGTCAGACGCGAGGCGGCTGAGAATTGCAGGCCAGCATAAAGGCAGGCAAACTCAAGTGCAAACAAAGCGCCGGCCAGGATGCCGGTGAAGAGCGAGCCATCCCGCGCAAACAGCGGTATGCGGCGCCACCAACACCACAGCCCTAACAAGACGGTCGCCCCGGCAAAGCGCAGCGCCGCCTGAAAGATCGGCGGCAGTTCGGGGATGGTCGCCTTGACCAGCACCTGCTGAAACCCCCAGAACAGGCAACAGGCCAGCAGCAGGCTTACGGCCAGCGTGTCAAGATGATCTTTGCGGGCCGTCATGCGATTCTCTACAGGGCGTGCTCCGCGTAGAACCTGCCGCCATGGAAGAGCAGGGGTGAAGCACCGGAGCGGTGCGAGCAGCGCTCCACCTCGCCAACAAAGATCACGTGATCACCCTCGTCGTAACGGCTGCGGTTGAAGCACTCGAACCACGCCGCTGCCCCGGTCAGCAAGGGCGCGCCGCCGGTGCCATCAATAAACGCCAGGTCGGCAAAGCGGTCTACGCCCTTGCTGGCAAAGCGCTGCGCCAATGCTTGCTGGTCGGCGCTCAGGATGTTGATGGCGTAGTGCGATCCAGCGCTGAAAGCAGGCATCGATGCGGCCGAGCGCGCCAGACTCCACAGGACCAGGGGTGGGTCGAGTGACACCGAATTGAAAGAGTTGGCAGTCAATCCAACAGGCTCTCCGGTGGCGCTGCGTGCGGTGACGATGGTCACCCCCGTGGCAAACATGCCCAGTGCAGCCCTGAACTCTGATTGGGAAAAGCCGGGTGGCTGGGCCTTGCGGCTCAAACGGGATGAAGGCATTGGGGCAATCTAACCGAATTTGGCTTTGCTTGCCTGCTGCATCGCAGCCAGCAGGATGGCCGGGTCCTGCGCGCCCGAAAGTGTCACCGCCTGATTGAAGATGAAGAAAGGTACGCCGTTGATACCAAGACCGCGGACATGGGCATCGGCTTGCGCCACGTGCGCCAGTTGTTGCGGGTCGGTCACAAAGGTTTGGGCGGCTGATGCACTGAGTCCCGCTTCTTCAGCGATTTCAGCCAGCACCAGAGCATCGCCGATGAAGCGGTTTTCAACAAAATAGGCCTTCAGCAAACGCTCTTTGATGTCGTTGCCATCCGCGTCGCCCTGCTGGGCAAAGGCAATCAGCGCATGTGCCGCCAGTGTGTTGGGCTGGCGTGTGATGCCGTCGATATTAAGTTGCAGTCCGACGGCCTGGCCAGCGGCACGCACGCGCTCGTAGATTTCTGCAGCACGCTGCGGCCCGCCAAACTTGTCTTCCAGGTACTGCTTTCGCGGCACACCCAGCGTCGGCATATCCGGATTGAGCTGAAATGGATGCCAGCGGATCACCGTCGTCGGCAGGTCGCCGGCCCCGGCGCTCGCCAGGGCAGCTTCAAGTTTGCGTTTGCCGATGTAGCACCAGGGACAGACGACGTCGGAGACAACATCGATGGTGAGGGTGGGACTGTTCATCGGCAAATTGTAGGCGGCATGTCATGCCGCCAGCGCCGCTGGCTCAGTCCAGCAGACTGTCGGCGCTCACATAGGCGTAGCCCAGGTCACGGGCAACCGCTTCATAGGTCACATGGCCGTTGGCGACATTGAGTCCGTTCTTGAGGTGTGCATCATCGCGCAGGGCCTGCTTCCAGCCCTTGTTGGCCAGCGCCACGGCGTGGCCGATGGTGGCGTTGTTCAGTGCAAAGGTCGAGGTGCGCGCCACGGCGCCTGGCATATTGGCCACGCAGTAGTGCACCACACCATCGACGACGTAAGTCGGTTCAGCGTGGGTCGTTGCATGCGAGGTCTCGAAGCAGCCGCCCTGATCAATGGCCACGTCCACGATGACCGCGCCTTTCTTCATGCGCGAGATCATGTCGCGCGTTACCAGTTTGGGCGCGGCAGCGCCGGGCACCAGAACGCCACCGACCACCAGGTCGGCATCCAGCACGGCTTCTTCCACGCTGTGAGCGTTGGAGTAAACGGTATTGATGCGGTTGCCAAAAATCAGGTCCAACTGGCGCAGCCGGTCCACACTCTTGTCCAGCACGGTGACCCGTGCGCCCATGCCGACGGCCATTTGCAGAGCATGGGTGCCAACGACGCCGGCGCCAATGATGGCCACGTGAGCCGCTGGCACGCCGGGCACGCCACCCAGAAGAATGCCCATGCCGCCTTTGGATTTTTCAAGATGGGCAGCGCCGGCTTGTACCGCCATGCGCCCTGCGACTTCGCTCATCGGTGCCAACAAGGGCAGACCGCCGCCCGGGCCGGTGATGGTTTCATAGGCAATGCAGACAGCGCCCGACTTGACGAGAGCCGCAGTCTGCTCGGGATCGGGCGCGAGGTGCAGGTAGGTGTAGAGAATCTGACCGGCGCGCAGCATGGCGCACTCCTGTGGCTGCGGCTCTTTCACTTTGACGATCATCTCGGCCTTGGCGAAAATCTCTTTGGCATCCGCTGCCAGCGTGGCGCCGGCTGCCTTGTATTGCTCGTCGGACAAGCCGATAGCAGCACCGGCACCGGTTTGGACCAGCACCTGATGCCCATGCGATGTCAGTTCGTGCACACTGGCTGGGGTCAAGCCGACGCGGTATTCGTTGTTCTTGATTTCTTTGGGTAGGCCGATCAGCATGTTGCGCTCCAGATTCAGGGTTGTGAAAGAACGCAGTGTGTTGCAAGTGCCGGTTTTTGAGAACAATAATTAATATAACTACCGCTTCATTCATGTAACTAATGAATAATCAGGGACGATGACAATCGGTATATCGTTTGCTCCTTCTTGATTTTCAAAACGATATGAGCCAGGACAAGGACACACTATCGCTAGTCGCCCTTTGCGAGAGTGAACGTGTTGCATGGATGCCTGACGGCAGTCCGCACAGCCTGCGCTTCAAGGATCGCTACCGTTCGCGTTCGGGCGGGCTGGCGCAGGCCATGACTGTTTTCTTGGCTGGTGCCGGGTTGCCGGTCGGGTGGCGTGGCCGAAACCACTTTTCGGTGCTTGAAACCGGTTTTGGACTGGGACTGAATTTTCTCTGCACCTGGGCTGCCTGGGAGGCCGACCCGCAACGTTGCGAAAGTTTGCAGTTTGCCTCGGCTGAAGCCTTTCCGGTGTCCGCCGCGGACCTGGTTCGCAGTGCCCGCAACGCCGGTCCTGAAGATCAGCCCGAGTGCCCCATCGCTTTGCGTCTACCGGTGCTGGCTGAGCAACTGGCGCAAGTCTGGCAAGGCCTGTCGCCGGGAATTCACCAGTGGCGTTTTGCCGGCGGAAGAGTCCAATTGATGCTGGCCGTGGGTGATGTGCAGGCCACGCTGCAAGACCTCGATTGCCAGGCCGACGCGGTGTATCTGGATGGTTTCAGTCCTGCGTTGAACCCGCAGATGTGGTCAGCACAGACTCTGCACCTGGTGGCACAGCATTGCCGACCGGGCACCACGCTGGCGACCTATACGGTGGCCAAAAGCGTTCGCGAGCGCTTGCGCCAACTGGGCTTCTCGGTCGAAAAGTGCCCGGGTTTGCCGCCCAAACGGGATCGCCTTCAGGCCGTCTTGCGGCCCTGAGCGCGGCTTCAGGGTAACTGTACTTTGCTTGCAAAAACAGACTGCTTGGCTAGCCAGAGGCAGGCTGCCGCGATCAGCAGTGCAAAAAGGCCGGCGCCAGCGTTGGCTGGTGTGCGCGAGATGCTGGCGAAGATCCCTGCGCCGACCAGAAGAAACAAGAGGCCGACGGTCAAGTTGACCAGGCTAAAGAAATTTTTCATAGGAGCTCCAGGCGTTCAAACGGGACAAGAAAAGTCAAGGTGGCAGAGTGCGCCAGACGACGGTCTGACCCATCCCATCTGCACTGAACCATTCCTTGCATTTTTTCCAGCCTGCAGCAAGCATTTCTCCCACCGCCTGGCTGCGCTGCTGTCGCGCCTGCTGAATGAGAACTTCGATATCGAGATAACTGGCTTCCATCGTGTCGGACCTTTCTTTTGATGTGTGTTCCTTTTGAGATCACAGCGCTACGATAATCGGGATGCTGCGTCGCAGCAAACGATCAATTCTCATCTGACGCTGAAGAAAATCTCATCCATGTCGTACCGTTTGCCGCCTTTGAACGCCCTGCGTGCTTTCGATGCGGCGGCGCGGCATCTCAGTTTCAAGAAGGCCGCCAATGAACTTTCGGTGACCCCGACGGCGGTAAGTCACCAGATCAAGTTGTTGGAGGAATTTCTCGACCTGCCACTTTTTCGGCGTTTGCCCCGTGCCCTGGAACTCACGCCGCAGGGACTGGCCATGCTGCCCAAAGTGAGAGAAGGGTTGGAGTGTTTTGCTGCGGCGGTCGAAAGTGCTCACGACCAGGTGACCAGCGGACGGCTTGTGATCGTCGCGCCGCCTTCTTTTGCTGCACGTTGGCTGGTACCACGGCTGCGCGGTTTGACGCTGGCTCAGCCGGACCTGAACCTGCACATCATCCGGTCCCGCATCGCCATTGACGCCGAGCAGTCGGTGGCGGCGCCTGTTTTTGACAACGTTGATTTGCGCGAAGAGGATTCACAGGTGGTGATTCGCTATGGCTCCGGCAGTTACCCAGGGTTCCAGGTTGACCGCATGTTTGGTTCCGACTACATCGCCGTTTGCAGTCCGAAGCTGCTGCAATCGGCCACACCACTGCGTGAGCCCTCGGATGTGCAATTTCAGGTGCTGCTGCATGACGATTCGATTGCTGACGAGCGCGTTCGGCCAACCTGGCATGAGTGGCTCCGACTGACGGGTGTCACCGGTGTCGACAGTAATGCGGGGCCGCATTTCAGCGATTCCGGCCTGGTCTTTGTGGCTGCGGTCGATGGACTCGGCATGGCACTGGCCTCCAGACCCCTGGTAGCGGTGGCGCTCGCCGAGGGTAGGCTGGTGGCGCCGTTCGACATCGTGGTCGAACAGCACTACGCCTACTACCTGGTAACGCCCGAGGCCATTGCTGGGCGGCCCGCCGTCAAGGCCTTTCGGCGCTGGTTGCTCGAAGAGGCCCGCACGGAAGAAAGCATCCGTGTGGGCCCATGAGGCTGCAGATTAGCGGTTGGTCGGGAAGCTGAACAGCGCACCCTCGCGCACGCCGGCTGACGGCCAGCGCTGGGTGATGGTCTTGCGCTTGGTGTAGAAGCGCACCGCGTCCGGCCCATAGCCGTGCAGGTCGCCAAACAGGGAGCGCTTCCAGCCACCAAAGGAATGGTAGGCCACGGGTACCGGCAAGGGCACGTTGATGCCCACCATGCCGACCAGGATGTTGTCGCTGAAATAGCGCGCTGCTTCACCGTCGCGCGTAAAGATGCAGGTACCGTTGCCGTACTCATGGGCATCGATCAGGTCCATCGCCTCCTGCAGTGTCTTGACACGCATGACACCTAGCACTGGGCCGAAAATTTCTTCCTGGTAAATCTTCATGCCGGGCTTGACGTTGTCGAACAGGCAGGCGCCCAGAAAGTAGCCGCCCTCATGGCCGCTTACCTTGACATTTCGTCCATCAACCACCAGTGTGGCACCTTCAAGCACGCCCTGGTCGACATAGCCTTTGACCTTTTCGAAGTGGGCCTGGGTGACCAGAGGTCCCATGTCGTTGCTGGCATCGGTACCGGGGCCGACCTTCATCTTGGCAATTTCGATCTTGAGGCCAGCCACCACGGCGTCGGCAGTGGCATCGCCCACTGCCACCACCAGCGGAATAGCCATGCAACGCTCGCCACAAGAGCCGTAAGCGGCTCCCATCAGGGCGCTGACGGCGTTCGGCACATCGGCGTCAGGCATCACCACGGCGTGGTTCTTGGCGCCGCCCAGAGCCTGCACCCGCTTGCCGTTGGCGCAGCCGGTCGCGTAGATGTACTGGGCAATCGGCGTTGAGCCAACAAAGCTGATGGCCTGCACGCGCGCATCATTGAGCAGAGTGTCAACCGCTTCCTTGTCGCCGTTGACCACGTTGAGAACTCCCGGTGGCAGTCCGGCATCGAGCGCCAGTTGCGCCACCAGCAGCGCGCTGCTGGGGTCGCGCTCGGAGGGCTTGAGCACAAAGGTGTTGCCGCAGGCAATGGCCATCGGCCACATCCACAAGGGAACCATGACAGGGAAGTTGAACGGCGTGATGCCGGCGGTCACGCCGAGTGCCTGAAATTCACTCCAGGAGTCCATGGAGGGGCCGACGTTCTTGCTGTGCTCGCCCTTGAGCAGTTCGGGCGCGTAGCTGGCGTATTCGACATTTTCGATACCGCGCTGCAACTCACCCAGCGAGTCGGCCAGCACCTTGCCGTGTTCGGCCGTCACCAGGGCGCAGATGCGCTCGGCGTTGGCTTCCAGCAGGACCTTCAGTGTGCTCATGACGCGCGCGCGTTTCAGCGGTGGTGTGGCGCGCCACGCTGGATAGGCAGCATGCGCATTGGAAATGGCCTGTTCCACCGTGAGTTTGTCGGCCAGCAGCACGCGCTTTTCAGCCTTGCCCGTGGCCGGGTTGAAAACCTCTTGCGAGCGACTGCTGCCAGCGACGATCTGGCCACCAATCAGGTGTTGAATTTCAGGGAGATTTGACATGGAAGCATTTCCTAAGAACTGTCATTGCGGCGAAGGCCGCAATCCAGACGGGTGTAAGTGAATGATAGCCAAGGACAAGATGGATCCCGGCCTGCGCCAGGATGACATGCTTAGGCAGTTTGGTTGATGGTTTCGCCCAGGGCATTGATCAGACTGTCGATCTGCTGTGGCGTCGTGATGAAGGGCGGGGCCAACTGGATGGTATCGCCGCCGTAACGCACGTAAAAACCTTTTTGCAGCATCGCCATGGCGATTTCATAAGGTCTGCGTGCCGGCTCGCCTGGCAGGGCATCGATGGTCAGCCCGGCAGCCAGGCCGAAATTGCGGATGTCGGTGATGTGCTTGACGCCCTTGAGACTGTGGACGGCTTGCTCGAAATGCGGCGCCAGTGCTTTCACTTTCTCGACCATGTTCTCCTTGACCAGCAGGTCGAGCGTGGCCAGCGCGACGGCGCAGGGCACCGGGTGAGCGGAGTAGGTATAGCCATGGGCGAATTCCAGCATGTAGTCGGGACCGCCCTGTGCCATGAAAATGTCGTAGATGTCCTTCTTCACCAGCACCGCACCCATTGGCTGCGCGCCATTGGTGATTTGCTTGGCGATGTTCATGATGTCAGGGGTCACGCCAAAAGCCTCGGCTCCGGTGTATGCGCCAGCGCGGCCAAAACCGGTGATCACTTCGTCAAAAATCAGCAGGATGTTGTTGGCCGTGCAGATGTCGCGCAGACGTTGCAGGTAACCCTTGGGCGGGATCACGACACCGGCGGAACCAGAGAACGGCTCAACAATAACGGCAGCGATGTTGCTGGCATCGTGCAGTGCGATGAGTTTGAGCAGATCGTCGGCCAGTTCGGCGCCCTTCTCCGGCATGCCGCGTGAAAACGCGTTGCTGGCGAGTTGTGTGTGGGGCAGATGATCGGCCTCAATGCCCTGGCCAAAGGTCTTGCGGTTGCCACCAATGCCGCCGACCGAGATGCCTCCAAAGTTGACGCCGTGATAGCCTTTTTCACGCCCGATGAGTCGGGTCTTCTGTCCCATCCCCTTGGCGCGCCAGTAGGCGCGTGCCATCTTCAGCGAGGTGTCGGCCGATTCCGAGCCAGAGCCGGTAAAGAATACGTAGTCGAGACCGGCGGGGGTCAATTCCTTGAGCTTGTTGGCCAGTTCAAACGACAAGGGGTGGCCAAATTGAAACGCTGGTGAATAGTCCAGTGTGGCCAGTTGACGCGTTGCAGCCTCGGTGATCTCGCTGCGTCCGTGCCCCAAGCCGCAGCACCACAGACCCGACAGGCCGTCAAAAATCTTCTTGCCATGGTTGTCGGTGTAATAACAACCCTGGGCCGCCATCATCAGCCGCGGCTTGGCCTTGAATTCACGGTTCGCCGTAAAAGGCATCCAGTGCGCGTCCAGCCAGGCAGCATCGGTACGGGCGGCGCTCAGGTGCTTTGCTTCGTTCATTTCCATTTTGGCTCCGGTTTGAGGTTGGGATCGGGCGATTCTGAAGAACTCTGTTACTCTTGTAAATGTATAAGTATCAATCTTTAGTTGTCAATTTATGAAAGTAAAAAGTGGCTCGGCCTTGGGTCAGCTTAGTGACATGGACATCCGCCTGCTGCGCGTGTTCAAGAGCGTGGTCGAGTGCGGCGGCATGGCGGCGGCGGAGTTGGAACTCAATATCGGCAGCTCCACCGTCAGTCGACACATCAAGGACCTCGAAACCCGCCTTGGCTTGACCCTTTGCCGGCGTGGACGCGCGGGATTCGCCTTGACAGCCGAAGGTCAGCAGATCTATACCGAGACCCTGCGTCTGCTGGCCGGTGCCGACGCTTTTCGTGCCAGCGTCGACGAGATCCATCGCCGCATGGGCGGGCAACTCAATATTGCCGTCTTCGACAAGACGGCGAGCAACCCGCAATCCCGACTCGGTGCGGCGATAGCGCTTTTTTCCGAGTTGGCGCCCGAGGTGAATCTGCACCTGCATGTGGCAGCGCTGAACGCGATCGAGCGCGGCGTGATCGATGGCCAGTTTCAGGTCGGCGTGATTCCAGGACATCGCAATTCCGATACCTTGACATATGACGAGTTGTTTGACGAAACCATGCAGCTGTACTGTGGCGCGCAGCACACGCTGTTCGGGGCAGATCCGCTGAACATGAGTTGGGACGATTTGCGTGAACACAACTTTGCCGGGCTGGGCTACCACTCGCCCAATATGGAGATCAGCCAGCAGCGACGCCTGTCGCGCAAAGCCACTGGCTATGACCAGGAATCGATTGCCACGCTGATCCTGTCGGGCCAGTACCTTGGGTTCTTGCCCGATCACTATGCGCAGCCATTTGTGCTTGCCGGCCAGATGCGCGCGATACAACCGGAATTTTTTCAGTACAGCTGCAGCTTTTTCTGTATTGTGCGGCGTGCGCCCCAGCCTTCCCGGGCGGCCCGGGCGTTCCAGGATTGCCTGCTGCGTGCCCACTCGGTTTCGCGCGCAGATTGAAATTTGGCACGCTCAAAGGCGAGCTGCTGGCGGTCAAACAAGATGTAGTCGTCAGCGTGCACTCTGCTGATCTGGTAGATCGGGTGATCTGTCAGGCCTGGACGGTCAACTGATTGTCGACCCGGCTGACACCAGGGGCGGACCAGGTCGCGCCTTCAGCCGCGTTGCGCTCGGCCCACGAGTGGACATGTCCGCGCAGCGTCACGACGCTGCCATCCACGGCAATCTCGATGCGTCTGGCCTCACGCGAGGCCTGGCGAGTCAGTGCATCCTGGATCCGCGCCGACAGGTTGGCCGGAATCGGAAGCGACTTCAGCGTGATGTTGTCGCTAATGCCCAGCACGCCCCTCAGCGGGCGAATCATGCGTTCGACCGCGCTCCTTTGAAAGTTCCAGTCGAGTTCGCCGCTCAGCGTCACCCAGCCTTTTTCCACCGCCACCTTGACCCGGTCCTTGGGCACCGAGGTGTTCCAGCCCAGCGCCTGCTCGGCCGCCACTGCAATCTCGGTGTCGCTGCGTTTGTGGACACCCTGCGGCACCACGTCAATCTCCAGCGCGATGGCCTGTACGCCCGACACCCGCTCGACCGTGCGCTGGGTGGCGATCTTTTCCGCGTAAGTGTCGAGGTGCCCGCTAAGCGTCACCACGCCGTCGCTGACTGCGACTCCGACTTTGGCCTCCGGAACGACAGGATCCCAGGCCAGCTCGGTCAGAATGTCGTTTCTTAGATCTGAATCAGTCTTCATGTCTGCTCCAAAGATGAACCACACAGCACCAGAAATCGGGTTCCACAATAGTCGCGTAGGCGGGCGCCGTGTTGCGAAAAATCAAGTCATCGAAGGGGCAGGGCACAGACTTGCCGCGCCGTGCCGGTCACGCCGCGCCATAATTCTTATATGAGTACTCTTGACACCAATGCGCTGGAGTGCCTGGCGGCCATCGTCGAAGAGGGCGGCTTTGAGCGCGCGGCGGTGCGCCTGTCGATCACCCAATCGGCCGTTTCGCAGCGCTTGCGTTCGCTCGAAGTTCAAGTTGGAACCGTGCTGATCGTGCGCAGCAGGCCCTTGCGAGCGACCTCGGCCGGGCGTTTGCTACTCAAACACGCCATGCAGATGCGTTTGCTGCGGGCTGATCTGGAGCGCGACCTGAAGGACCTGGCACCCGGGGCCTCCGGCAGTAGCCGCAATGCCGAGCGTATTTCGATTGCCATCAACGCGGACAGCATCGCCACCTGGGCGTTGCCGGCACTGGGTCGGCTGGCGCAGCAGGGCCTGGGCCTGGAGATCATCACCGATGACCAGGATTTCACCATCGAATGGTTGCGCGAAGGCCAGGTGCTGGGTTGCGTGACCACCGTCAAGCAGGCATTGCGCAGTTGCCGCCTGGTGCCTCTGGGAGCGATGTCCTATGTCGCCGTAGCGGAAACCGGGTGGGCAGCGGAACATTGCCCGGGCGGTTTGTCGCCACAGAATTTTCGCAGCCTGCCCTTCATCGCCTTCAATCGCAAGGACGATCTGCAGTCCGAGTTCGTCGGGCGCGCCCTCAAGCTCAAGCAGATCGCTCTGAGCCAGTTGTACGTGCCCAGTTCAGAGGGGCAGGTCAGGGCGGTGCTGGACGGCTGGGGTGTCAGCGTGGTGCCGCAGCTGCAGGTCAGCGAACTCCTCAGGCAAGGGCGCCTGGTGGACATTGCGCCGGGACACGCGCTACCGGTTGACCTGTACTGGCATTGCTGGAACCTGGACTCTGCGGTACTGGACGCGCTGACCGAAGCCCTGACCCGCGCCGCAAGGCTATCGCTCACACCCAACAGCGGGTCAGCCGCCGCTCCTTAGCGGACCAGCAGAACCGGTACCTTGCAGTTGGCCAGTACCTTGGTCGCGACCGACCCCATCACCAGGTTGACCAGCGTGCCATGACCGTGTGAGCCCATCACCAGCAGGTCAAACTTTCCGCTGTCAGCGAGCTTTGCAATGGTCTCGCCAGCCGGCCCGGTCTTCCAACTGCTCTTGGCGTCGATGCCATGGCGCAGCAGGAACTTGGACACCGGGGCCAGCACCTTTTCGGCCTCTTCAGCGTAGTAGTTGTCCACAATCTCCTTGCCGACTGCCGCTCTTGCTCTGGGGGGCAGCAGGGGCTGAACCGTGAACACGGTGTAGTCATTGCCCTGCGTGAACAACTCATCATGCGTGCTCAAGTAGGCCAGCATCTTCTTGGTGTAAGCGCTGCCATCGACGGCGAGAAGAATCTTCATGTGGTTTCCCCGGTCAAAACGCCAGTGTACCCAAGGTTCTTGCCATCCTCACAGCTCGATGCAATGGGCAGCCTGAAACGCCCCCTGTTCGTTCTTTCTGGCGTAGCCCAGCGGGTTGGCCATGACGCGGCAGCCGTCTTTCACATAACTGCAGGGGGCATGAAGGTGACCATGCAGCCACAGCTGCGCTTGAGGCAGCAATGCGTCCAGCGCGTTGCAGAATCCAGCGCTGCCGGGTGTGAGCCCGTAGCGTGGATCCGCGCTCAGCAGGCTGGGGGCGAAATGGGTTACGACGACGGTGCGGCCGGCAAAAGGCAGGCGCAAGGTGCCAGTCAACCACTCCTGGCAGGCAAGCGCCTGCAGCCGCACCTGTTCGGCCAGCATTGGCAGACCGTGCCGTGTTGTGCCGGTCTTCTTGAGGTAGTAGTTGGCGGCGCGAAAGGCTTTCTCACGCGCCCTGAGCTGCTGCGCCAGCAAGGCCGAAGATCCGGTCTCCGAGGCTGTGTTGGCAGGGCCGAGGGCGTCAAAGTCACTCCACAGCGTGGTGCCAACAAAGCGCAGCGCCTGCTGCTGGCTGTCCCTGCAGGTGAAGACCTCCCGTTCCAGCCAGACGATACCCAACTGTTCGCAAGTCTGGCGCAAGCGGATGTGCGCTGCATCGAAGTCCAGCGCGTCGTACTCGTGATTGCCCGGCACAAACAGCACGGGTGTCGGCCAGCCGTGCAGCGGCGAGAAGCGCGTCAGACCAAATTCATCGTCGGACAGCAGTGAGCCGGCCTGGTAGGAGCCGATGTCGCCCGCGAGCACCAGCAAGTCGGCGCCTGGCGCCGGGGTGGCGACCCAATGCGGGTGGACCTCAAGGTGCAGGTCTGACAGCAGCTGGATCTTCATTCTTTCTTGTCCCCAGCAGCGCCGCGCCAATGATCAGGACGGCGGCCAGTGCCGTGTGCCAGGACAGGGCGCGACCGGTAACGAGCAGCAGCAGCGTTGTCGAGGCCAGCGGCGTCAGGTAGCTTAGAAGACCAATCTGGCGCACATCCCCCGTTTTCAGTGCCTTGTCCCAGAGAAAAAAGGCGGCACCCAAAGGCCCCAAGCCCAAGATCAGCAAGAGCAGCCAGTCCTGTTGGCTCAGACTGACCGAGGGCTCCAGCGCGACGTGGCACAGCAGAGAGGCCAGCCCGGAGAGCAGTCCAAACAGGCCGATCGCCGCGGAGGGAAAACCTCGCTTGTTGAGTTCACCCCGTTTGGTCTGCAGGGAATAGTTGGCCCAGATGAAGGCGGACGCCAGTGCCAGCAGGTAGCCCGCAAGCGGCTCCCAGGTCGCCTTGGCAGTGCGAGACGCATCCAGATCACCACCACCCAAAATGGCCAGGGCGGCGCCGCCAAAACCCAGCGTGGCAGCAACAAGATGAACGCCGCGCAACTTGACACCGCGCAGATAAAGAGGTGACAAGACCACGATCAACAGTGGCCAGAGATAGTTGACCAGATTGACCTCAACCGCCGAGGCCAGACGCAGCCCCATGAACAGAAAGAAGTGATAGCCGAAAAGCGTGAACACACCCAGCGCCAGCGTGCTGGGGCGCACGCTCCAGAGCTGTGGCTTCTTCAGGACGTAGGGCCAGGCCAGCACGCTGCCGGCACACAGGGCGATGCCGGTCAGCAGGAAGGGCGGAACGTGCTTCAGTGCCACACCCAGCGCGGCAAGGGAGGCCCACAGGCCAATGGCGGCCAGCGCGTAGAGATTGGCCTTCATCGGCCCAGCGCGTGCCCGGCCTGCTGATCCGCGTGGTAGCTCGATCGCACCATGGCGCCAACGGCCGCGTGTTTGAAGCCCATGGCATAGGCTTCGCTTTCGAACATCTTGAAGGTGTCGGGATGCACATAACGCTTGACAGTCAGGTGGCTGCTCGACGGTGCCAGGTACTGGCCGATGGTGAGCATTTCGATGCCATGTGCGCGCATGTCACGCATCACGGCCAGAATTTCGTCGTCGGCTTCGCCCAGACCCACCATCAGGCCGCTCTTGGTTGGTACTTCCGGGAACAGGGCTTTGAATTTCTTAAGCAGGTTCAGGGAGAACTGGTAGTCACTGCCTGGCCTTGCCTCCTTGTAGAGGCGCGGAATTGTTTCCAGGTTGTGGTTCATCACATCGGGCGGTGCGGCTTTCAGGATCTCCAGGGCACGGTCGTCGCGGCCACGGAAATCGGGCACCAGGATTTCGATCTGCGTCTGTGGTGAGAGCTCGCGCGTCCTGCGTATGCAATCGACAAAGTGCTGGCTGCCGCCGTCGCGCAGGTCGTCCCGGTCGACGCTGGTGATCACGACGTACTTGAGCTTGAGTTGCGCGATGGTTCGGGCCAGGTTGTCGGGCTCGTTGGCATCCAGCGGATCGGGCCGGCCATGCCCGACATCACAGAACGGGCAGCGCCGCGTGCATTTGTCGCCCATGATCATGAAGGTGGCTGTGCCCTTGCCGAAGCACTCGCCGATGTTGGGGCAGGAGGCCTCCTCGCAGACCGTGACCAGCTTGTTGGAACGCAGCACGTCCTTGATTTCGTAAAAGCGGGTCGTCGGTGAGCCCGCCCGCACGCGTATCCAGTCCGGCTTCCTCAGTACTTCGCCGGCCTGTACCTTGACGGGAATGCGCGAAAGCTTGGCACCGGCCTTTTGTTTGATGGTCGGGTCGTAAGGGGCTGGCGGCTGCACCTCGCCTGTCGCAGGGATGGCTGTAGAGTTGTCGTCGTGTGGGCTCATGGTCGATGCGGGATGTTCAGGGTTCCAACTGGCTTGCGAGCCTTTGCCCCAGGATATCGGCGGCCTCTGCCCAGCCGACATGAACGCCGATTGTAGAAAGATCCACGGTTTGCAGCCCGGCATAACCGCAGGGGTTGATGCGGGAGTAGGGTTCCAGGTCCATCGCGACGTTCAGCGCGACACCGTGGTAAGTGCAGTTGCGGCTCACTTTGATGCCCAGGGCGGCGATCTTGCCGAGGCCGGTGAAGTCGGGTTTGGGTGGAACTGTCACGAGTTGACGCCTGTAGCTGTCATTGCGGACCTGATCCGCAATCCAGTGTTCGCCTGGCACTGGATCCCGGGTCAAGCCCGGGATGACAGCTTCTTCCGGGATGACAGCTTCTTCCGGAATGACAACTTCCTCGTCAGGGATGACGTCCTTTTTTACGGGGCGTTGTGCCAGCATGGCGTGCCCGGCAGGGTCGTCCAGCCGCACATAAATTCCCGGTGCACCGGCCACGCGGTGACCTGTGACGCCAAAGTGCAGCAAGGTCCTGATCACGGCCTCCTCGATCCGGTAGACGTATTCCTTGATGAAATAGCCGGCGCGCTTGAGATCCATCAGGGGATAGGCCACCACCTGGCCAGGACCGTGGTAGGTGACCTGGCCACCACGGTTCGTCTGCACTACCGGGATAGTCCCCGGATTGAAGATGTGCTCAGTCCGTCCAGCCAGCCCCTGGGTGTAAACGTCAGGATGCTCACAGAGCCAGAGCTGGTCGCTGGTCTCGGCTGTGCGCTCTGCAGTGAACTTCTGCATGGCTTCATAAGTCGGCAGGTAATCGACCTTGCCCAAGTTAATTGGGGTCAGACTCCAATTAATTTTCGATGTCATTGCATTAGGTTTCAGAGCACGACCTTGACCATGGGATGCGTGGAGAGCGTGCGATAGAGCTCGTCGAGTTGCTCGCGACTGGTGGCGGTGACGGTCACGGTGACGCCCAGGTACTTGCCAGCCTTGCTTTCGCGCAATTCGATGGTGCTTGCGTCGAAGCCGGGATCAAACTGTCGGGCAATCAGGCTGATGGCGTGCACCAGTCCGTCGGACTTGATGCCCATGACCTTGATCGGGAACTGCGATGGATACTCAATCAGCGATTCGGGAGGCGCTGTCACGAACTGCCACCCCGGCGTGCCTGCCGCTTGGCCTCCTGGTAGCCATCAATCAGCTTGGCATACACCGGGCCGGGTTGACCGCTGCCAACCGGACGGTCGTCGATTCGGGTTACAGGAAGAACTTCCTTGGTGGCCGAAGACAGCAGCACTTCGTCTGCACTGAAAACCTCCTCGCGGCTGATGCGGCGCAACTCAAATGCGACACCCTTGCTGCGGCAGATTTCTTCGATCAGGCCATAGCGAATACCCTCCAGGACCAGGTTGTCCTTGGGCGTGCCCAGTACCTTGCCATCCTTGATCACCCAGACATTGCAGGCCGCCGCTTCGCTCAGGAAGTCACCGCGAAACATGATGGTTTCAGCAGCGCCAACATCGAAGCTGATCTGGCGCGCAAAGACCGCGCCCAGCAGACTGGTGCTCTTGATATGCGCCTTTTCCCAGCGAAAATCGCGTGCCGTGACGCATGCCACGCCCTGCTCACGCTGTGCCTGGCTTGGCGGCTTCATATCGTTGGTCATGATGAAGACCGTGGGGCTGATGTCGTCTGGCATCACATGGTCGCGCATGGCCACGCCGCGCGTAATCTGGATGTAGATCAGCTGATCTGTTTGATCGGCCTTCGCGCCGGTGGACTCGGCGTAGGCAAGAATCAACTTGCCGATGGTGTCCGCCCACCGGACCGGTGTCATGGGATTGGCGATGCGCAGTTCGGCCAGACTGCGCCCGAGTCGTGCCATGTGCTGTTGCAGGCGGAAGGGTTCGCCAGCGTAGACCGGCACCACTTCATAAACGCCATCGCCAAAGATGAAGCCACGGTCCATCACGCTGATCTTGGCCTCAGGCAAGGTGCTGAATTCACCGTTCAGATAACAAGGCAGGGGGGGTAGGGTGTGCATGCCCGAATTATGCCGGGACGCCTGAGCCTCGGGCCCGCCCCGCTTCGGTTGATCTGCATCAACAGAATTTGTCAATAAGTGACAGCGTTCTCCGTATAATGCGAGGCTTTGCGGCAGTTGCCGCGTGTAACCTGCGCGTAATTTGAGATGTCGATAATCACGCCGGTTTCCGGATTCGACTCGGATGAGTCTGAAGAGCTGGCGTACAAGCGGCTCAATGCCGCGGAAGCGCAGGCGCTGCGGGAGCGGCAACCTTCGGTTTCGCCCTGGCGGATTGTCGGTTTGCAGGCGCTGGTGGCGCTGCTGGTGGCTTTGGCTGCCTGGGGCTTCACTGGCAGAAGAGAGGCGGCTTGGTCCGCGGGTTATGGTGGTTTGGCGGTGCTCATTCCCGCTGTGTTGTTTGCACGTGGTCTGATGAGCCAGTTCTCATCGATCAACGCCGCGACCGCCGGGTTTGGGTTTTTTGTCTGGGAAGCGATCAAGATTGCTGTCAGTGTCGGCATGCTGTTTGCGGCCCCGCAGTTGGTGACAGGTCTGGACTGGTTGGCGTTGCTGATTGGCCTGATCGTGACCTTGAAAGTGTATTGGGTGGCGCTGTTGATGCGTCCGAAATTCAAAAGATTGAAGAGATAACAATGTCTGCAGAAGCACACGCACCGTCGGCCAGTGACTATATTGTTCACCACCTGACGCATTGGCAGAACAAGAAACAGGTGGATATTGTTGATTTTTCCGTTTTCAACATTGACTCCCTGTTCTTTTCCTTCCTGCTTGGCGTTGTGGGCTGCTTCTTCCTCTGGAAGGCGGCTCGCCATGCAACTTCCGGCGCACCCGGACGGTTTCAGGCTGCGGTTGAAATTCTGATCGAGATGGTCGACGGGCAGGCCAAGTCGATTGTCCACAACGCGGCCAGTCGCAAACTGGTTGCTCCGCTGGCGCTTACCGTGTTTGTCTGGATCTTCCTGCTCAACGCCATGGACTTGTTGCCACTGGACCTGTTGCCCACGGTCTGGCGCTGGATCTACGGTGCGGCCGGACATGATACGGCTCACGCCTACCTGCGCGTCGTGCCGACCGCCGACCTGTCCATCACCATGGGCCTGTCGGTCTCGGTCCTGTTCATTTGCCTTTTCTACAACATCAAGATCAAGGGTATCGGTGGCTGGGCCCATGAGTTGGTGTCGGCACCCTTTGGTACCAGCAAGAACCCGGTTTTCTTCGTCATTCTGGCGGTGGTCAACATCGCCGAGCAGCTGATTTCGTTTACCGCCAAGACCGTTTCGCATGGCATGCGGCTGTTTGGCAATATGTACGCGGGTGAGCTGGTCTTCATGCTGATCGCCCTGCTCGGTGGCTCCTGGGCCTTCTCGGCAGCGCCTGGCGATTTGATGCTTTTGGCACTGCACGTGATAGCAGGGTGGGCGTGGGCGGTGTTCCACATCATCATCATTCTGCTGCAGGCATTCGTGTTCATGATGTTGACCTTGGTTTACATCGGGCAGGCGCATGACGCGCATTAATTTTGGTTTCGTTTTGCTTTGTTTTTTGTTAATTTAGGAGTCAATCATGGAAGTTATTAGTTTTGCTGCTCTGGCTGCTGGTCTGATCATTGGTCTGGGCGCTCTCGGTGCCTGTATCGGTATCGGCATCATGGGCAGCAAGTACCTCGAAGCAGCTGCGCGTCAACCCGAACTCATGGGTGAACTGCAGACCAAGATGTTCGTGCTGGCCGGCCTGATTGACGCGGCGTTCATTATCGGTACCGGTATTGCGCTGTGGTTTGCCACTGCCAACCCGTTCCTCGCTCAAATCGCCCGTCTGGTCAAGTAAGCACTGCCTGCAACACCTTGTTGAGGGAGAAACACAGTGAACATTAATGGAACTCTGGTAGCTCAGGCTATCGTCTTCGCATTGCTGGTGCTGTTCACGATGAAGTTCGTGTGGCCGCCCATCGCGGCTGCACTGGATGAACGTGCCAGCAAGATTGCCGACGGCCTGTCAGCCGCCGACAAAGCCAAAGCCGAGCTGTCGACCGCCAACAAGCGCGTCGAAGCCGAATTGGCCAAGTCGCGCGCCGAGACGACAGCCCGTCTGGCAGACGCCGAGCGACGTGGTCAAGCCATCGTGGAAGAAGCCAAAGCCAAGGCAACCGAGGAGGGCAACAAAATTGTTGCCGCAGCCAAAGTTGAAGCCCAGCAGCAGGCGCTGCGCGCACGCGAAAGCCTGCGCGAGCAGGTTGCGGTACTGGCTGTCAAGGGTGCCGAGCAGATTCTTCGCAAAGAAGTCAACGCCGGCGTCCATGCTGATTTGCTTGGTCGCTTGAAGGCCGAGCTCTAAGAGGACAACCATGGCCGAACTTGCCACCATTGCCCGACCCTACGCTGAAGCATTGTTCAAGGCGAGCTCCGCCGATCTGAACGGCGCCGCGGTCTGGGTTGAGGCCTTGCAGGAAATTGCGAAGAATGCGCAATTGCAGCAATTCGCTGACAACCCCAATGTCACCAATTCGCAGGTGTTCGATGTCATTACCGGCGTTGCCAAGGCGGCGTTGCCGGAGATGGCGAAGAACTTTCTGCGCACCGTGATCGAGAACGGACGTCTGAGTGCCTTGCCTGAAATTGCCGAGCAGTTCCGGGTCCTGAAGAATGCGCAAAGCGGTTCTTCCGATGCCATCGTTTACAGCGCTTTCGATATCGACAGCGCGGCACTGGTGGAATTGACGGCAACGCTGGAAAAGCGCTTTGAGCGCAAACTCAACGTCAGCGTGCAACTGGAACCCGAACTGATCGGTGGTATTCGGGTGGTGGTGGGTGATGAGGTTCTTGACTCTTCCGTCAAGGCCTCGCTGGAACAAATGAAAATGGCCTTAACCGCTTGAGGCGCAAGCCCCAGGTTGGCGCAGGCCCCCTTAACGAAAGAAGGAAAGAGTCATGCAACTCAATCCCGCAGAAATTTCTGAACTGATCAAGAGTCGTATTGAAGGCCTGTCTGACAGCGCCAACATCCGCAATCAGGGCACGGTCGTGTCAGTGACCGATGGTATTTGCCGCATTCACGGCCTGTCGGACGTGATGCAGGGCGAAATGCTCGAATTCCCGAGCGACGCCGAGGGTCAGCCGAGCTACGGCCTGGCGCTCAATCTGGAGCGCGACTCGGTCGGCTCCGTGATTTTGGGTGCCTACGAACATATTTCCGAAGGCGATACCGTCAAGTGCACGGGCCGGATTCTGGAAGTGCCGGTGGGTCCCGAACTCAAGGGCCGCGTTGTCAACGCGCTGGGTCAGCCGATTGACGGCAAGGGCCCGATCAACGCCAAGATGACGGACGTGATTGAAAAGGTGGCACCGGGCGTGATTGCTCGCCAATCGGTGAGCCAGCCCATGCAGACCGGCCTGAAGTCGATCGACTCCATGGTGCCAGTGGGTCGCGGACAGCGCGAACTGATCATTGGTGATCGTCAGACCGGCAAGACCGCGGTCGCGATCGACGCCATCATCAACCAGAAGGGTCAGAACATGACCTGCGTTTATGTCGCTATTGGCCAGAAGGCCTCGAGCGTCAAGAACGTGGTGCGCGCTCTGGAACAAGCCGGCGCCATGGCCTACACCATTGTCGTTGCCGCCACGGCTTCCGAGTCGGCTGCCATGCAGTACGTCAGCGCCTACTCCGGTTGCACGATGGGCGAATACTTCCGCGATCGCGGCGAAGATGCCATGATTGTTTATGACGATCTGAGCAAGCAGGCGGTTGCCTATCGCCAGGTGTCTTTGCTGCTGCGCCGCCCGCCGGGCCGCGAAGCCTACCCTGGCGACGTGTTCTATCTGCACAGCCGTCTGCTCGAGCGCGCTGCCCGCGTCAACGAAAAATACGTGGAAGACTTCACCAAAGGTGCCGTCAAGGGCAAGACCGGTTCGCTGACCGCTCTGCCTATCATTGAAACGCAGGCCGGTGACGTTTCGGCCTTCGTGCCGACCAACGTGATTTCGATCACCGATGGCCAGATTTTCCTGGAAACTTCGCTCTTCAACGCGGGTGTTCGCCCCGCCATTAACGCCGGTATTTCGGTCTCACGCGTCGGTGGTGCAGCTCAAACCAAGTTGATCAAGAGTCAGTCCGGCGGTATCCGTACCGATCTGGCCCAGTACCGCGAACTCGCAGCTTTTGCCCAGTTTGCCTCTGATCTGGATGAGGCGACCCGCAAGCAACTCGATCGCGGTGCGCGCGTCACGGAGTTGCTCAAGCAGGCGCAATACAGTCCCTTGCCGATTTCGCTCATGGCGGCGACGCTGTTCGCTGTGAACAAGGGCTTCATGGACGACGTCGAAGTCAAGAAGGTTCTTCCGCTCGAACACGGCCTGCATGCTTACCTCAAGGACAAGCACGCCGCCCTGCTCGCCAAGCTGGAAGCCGACAAGGCAATGGACAAGGATGCCGAGGCTGAGATGACAGCCGCAGTAACCGCGTTCAAGAAGTCGTTTGCTTGAGTTTCCCTACCTAAACAGGAGCCAACATGGCAGCAGGTAAGGAAATACGCGGCAAGATCAGCTCGGTGGAGAACACCAAGAAGATCACCAAGGCGATGGAAATGGTGGCGGCCAGCAAGATGCGCAAGGCACAGGATCGCATGCGGGCGGCCCGCCCCTATGCCGAGAAGATCCGCAACATTGCCAGCAACCTGGGTCGCGCCAACCCGGAATACGTGCACGCTTTCATGAAGCCCAGCGACACCAAATCGGCGGGACTGATTGTGGTGACTACCGACAAGGGTTTGTGCGGCGGCATGAACACCAACGTACTGCGTGGCGTCACCAACAAGTTGCGGGAACTGCAGACTGCCGGAATGTCGGCGCAGGCAGTCGCCATCGGCAACAAGGGCTTGGGATTCTTGAATCGCATTGGTGCCAAAGTGGTGTCGCATGCCACGCATCTCGGCGATACACCGCACCTGGACAAGCTGATCGGGCCGGTCAAGGTGCTGCTCGATGCCTATGCCCGAGGTGAGGTGAAGGCGGTCTACCTCTGTTACACCAAGTTCATCAACACCATGAAGCAGGAACCCGTGGTGCAGCAGTTGTTGCCCCTGTCGGCCAGCGCGATGCAAATCGAGACGGACGCCAGTGAAGCCATCGCCGGCAGCAAGCACGCCTGGGATTACATCTATGAGCCAGATGCTCAGGCAGTGATTGACGAGTTGTTGGTGCGCTATGTGGAGGCGCTGGTGTATCAGGCGCTGGCAGAGAACATGGCGTCCGAGCAATCGTCGCGCATGGTTGCCATGAAGTCGGCTACCGACAATGCGGTGAGCGTGATTGCAGAACTCAAACTGGTCTACAACAAGACCCGCCAGGCTGCGATCACGAAAGAACTTTCAGAAATCGTTGCCGGTGCGGCAGCGGTTTAAACGTATTTATTTTTGGAGCAAAAAATGGCTCAGGTCCAAGGCAAGATTGTTCAGTGTATTGGTGCGGTGGTGGACGTGGAATTTCCACGTGACCAGATGCCCAAAATCTATGACGCCCTCAAACTTGAGGGCTCGGCATTGACACTGGAAGTACAGCAGCAACTTGGCGACGGTATCGTGCGCACCATTGCGCTCGGTTCATCGGACGGGTTGCGCCGCGGTCTGATGGTGTCCAACACCGGGCATCCGATCATGATCCCGGTGGGCAAGGCCACGTTGGGGCGCATCATGGACGTGCTGGGTACGCCGATTGACGAGCGTGGACCGGTCAATGCCGACAGGCAGATGTCGATTCACCGCAAGGCTCCAACCTACGACGAGCTCAGCCCGTCGCAGGAGTTGCTCGAAACCGGCATCAAGGTGATTGACCTGGTGTGCCCGTTTGCCAAGGGCGGCAAGGTCGGTCTGTTCGGCGGCGCCGGTGTCGGCAAGACCGTCAACATGATGGAACTGATCAACAACATCGCCAAGGCGCACAGCGGCTTGTCAGTGTTTGCCGGCGTCGGTGAGCGTACCCGCGAGGGCAATGACTTCTACCACGAGATGATGGACTCGGGCGTGGTCAACAGCAAGAACCTGGGTGAATCCAAAGTGTCCATGGTTTACGGCCAGATGAACGAGCCACCGGGCAATCGTCTGCGCGTGGCGCTGACGGGCCTGACCATTGCCGAGTCCTTCCGCGATGAAGGCAAGGACGTGCTGTTCTTTGTGGACAATATTTACCGTTTCACCCTGGCCGGTACCGAAGTGTCGGCACTGCTGGGTCGCATGCCTTCGGCGGTGGGTTATCAGCCTACGCTGGCCGAGGAAATGGGTCGTCTGCAAGAGCGCATCACTTCCACAAAAATTGGCTCCATCACCTCGATCCAGGCCGTTTACGTGCCGGCCGATGACTTGACCGACCCGAGCCCCGCCACCACCTTTGCCCACCTGGATTCCACAGTGGTGCTGAGCCGTGACATTGCTTCGCTGGGTATCTACCCGGCGGTCGATCCGCTTGATTCGACCAGCCGTCAGCTCGACCCCCTGGTGGTCGGTGCCGACCACTATGAAACCGCTCGGGCCGTGCAGGGTACCTTGCAGCGTTACAAGGAACTGCGTGACATCATCGCCATTCTCGGTATGGACGAGTTGGCACCGGAAGACAAACTGGCCGTGGCACGCGCGCGCAAGATCCAGCGTTTCCTGTCGCAGCCCTTCCACGTTGCTGAAGTGTTTACCGGAACCCCTGGCAAGTACGTCAGTCTGGCCGAGACGATTCGCGGCTTCAAGATGATTGTTGCGGGTGAATGCGATCATTTGCCGGAACAGGCCTTCTACATGGTTGGCACGATCGACGAAGCCTTCGAGAAGGCGAAGAAGGTCTAACAACATGAACACCATCCACGTCGATGTGGTTAGTGCCGAAGAGTCCATCTTCTCCGGTGAGGCGCGCTTTGTTGCCTTGCCCGGCGAAGCGGGTGAGCTTGGCATTTACCCGCGCCACACGC
>JBAXFI010000014.1:0-39794 GCA_037139995.1 Comamonadaceae bacterium
CCGGCTGGCAGGTCAGCATGAGCCTCAATTCGATTGTGCTGGCGGTGGGTTTTTCTGCCTTTGTCGGTGTTTTCTTTGGCTTCTATCCGGCCCGGCGCGCCTCCAGTCTGCTGCCGATTCAGGCGCTGCGCTATGAATAGAATCGACTGACATTCACCGGAGAAGTTATTGGATATTGCATTGCTCATCAAGGCCGCCGTCATGGGCGTCGTCGAAGGACTGACCGAGTTCCTGCCAATTTCGTCGACCGGTCATCTGATTCTGGCTGGCGCCTTGCTGGGTTTTGACGATGACAAGGCCAAGGTGTTTGACATCGCCATCCAGACCGGCGCCATCTTTGCCGTGATCCTGGTGTACTGGCAGAAGATTCGCGACACCGTGCTGGCTCTCCCAAGCGACCGGCAGGCACAGCGTTTTGCGCTGAATGTGCTGATTGCCTTTGTGCCAGCGGTGATTCTGGGTCTGTTGTTTGGCAAGGCCATCAAGGCGCATCTGTTTACGCCGGTGGTGGTAGCGAGCACCTTCATCATCGGAGGCTTCATCATTTTGTGGGCAGAGCGACGCCAGCAGCGCAATCCGACACTGGCGCGCATTCACGAAGTCGAGCAGATGACGCCACTCGATGCCCTCAAGGTGGGGCTGGCGCAGTGCCTGGCCATGGTGCCGGGAACCAGCCGCAGCGGCGCCACCATTATCGGTGGCATGTTATTTGGCCTGTCGCGCAAGGCGGCGACAGACTTCTCGTTCTATCTTGCCATTCCGACGCTGATGGGTGCCGGCGCCTACAGCCTGTACAAGGAACGCGCCTTGCTCTCACTGGCCGATGTGCCGCTGTTTGCTGTCGGTCTGGTGGTGTCGTTCTTGAGCGCCTGGCTGTGCATCCGCTGGCTGCTGCGCTACATCGCGACGCACAGCTTTGCCGGCTTTGCCTATTACCGCATTGTCTTTGGTATTGTTGTGCTGGCCACCGCCTGGAGCGGGACGGTCACCTGGGCCGCTTAGCCACTCATAGTCACCGGTCTTGTCATTGCGGCCCCGGATCAGAGCTTGCCCCGGGCTCGATCCGGGGTCCGGGGTTTCAACATCCGCAATCCAGGAGTCGCGTGGCACTGGATCCCGGGTCAAGCCCGGGATGACAGCGAAGCGGGCCTGGGACGACAGCAAAGCAGGGCCGCTTAGCTGTTTTGTCATTGCGGACTTGATCCGCAATCCATGGATCCCGGATCAGGTCCGGGATGACAGTCAAGCAGGTCCGGGATGACGCAGCGGATGAGCAGGTCGGCTCATGACCTACATGGTCAGCAGCGCCGCCTCCATGGCAGCAGCCGTGGCCAGTGGTTTTTCCATCGGGAACAGGTGGCTGCCTTCGAGCAGCATGACGCGGCCCTTGGTAATGCGCTCGGTCATGGCCATGCCGGCCTGCTTCATTTCGGCCGACTGGGTGCCACCAATGAAGGCGACCGGGCACTTGAGCGGATGGCGCCTGAGAAGTTGGTCGAGGTTGTCCGGCAGCGTGTTGTAGATCGCCGTCTCGACCGTGCGGTCAAAGCTCAGCACGCGCCTTTTTTCAGCGCCGCGACCTTCGTCGTGCGTGCCATGCGCGATGTAGTCCTGCAGCACCTGCGGGTCCCAGCGCGAAAAGGCTTTCTTGTGGCGAAAGTGTTCCAGAGCAGTAGCCTGATTCGGCCAGTTGTCGCGGCGCCGGCTGCTGGTCGCGCCGGGCGAGAGTGAGCCCACCAACTGCGCGCTTTTCATGACGCCCAGTGTGGTGGCGCGCCAGCCGCCCAGAACAGGGGAGTCGATCAGCAGCACGCCACGCGCCAGTTCAGGCGCCAGCGCTGCGACCATCAGGCTGACCAGACCGCCAAACGAATGACCCGCCAGAAAAATCGGCTGGCCCACCCGGGCTACTTCGGCTTGCACAAAGTCACGCAACTGCTGCACCAGATGCGGCCAGTTGTTGGTGACGGGGTACTGCGGGTCGTGACCGAACTTTTCGATGGCGCGCACCGCGAAGCCGCGCGCCTTCAGGCTCTTGAACAGGACGCGGTAGGTGCTTGCCGGGAAGCTGTTGGCGTGGGAGAAGATCATGATCAGTTAAAGACAGAGCTGCGGTCTGTCCCGCAAGGTCTCATATCAACCTCTCCTCTGGCGTGCTGATCTTCTTCAGCGGCTGGCTGCGGCCGGCTTGCGTCATCAGCGGCACGGCGGTCTGTTCGCCGTTCCACATCGGGTCTTCGATGCTGTCAAACACTTCGCGCAGCTTCTGCCCCCAACTGCCGTGCAGCATTCGGAAGTAGGGGTTGTTCTCGTCGATGCAGACGACCTTGTCGGTCTGGAATTCGTTGGCCTGGTAGATCACCATGTCCAGTGGCAGTCCGACCGTCAGATTCGATTTGAGCGTCGAGTCCATCGACACCAGGGCGCATTTGGCGGCTTCGTCCAGCGGTGTCGTTGGTGTGATGACGCGGTCCAGCACGGGCTTGCCGTACTTGGATTCGCCGACCTGGAAGTAGGGCGTTTCTGGCGTGGCTTCAATGAAGTTGCCGGCCGAATAGACCTGGAACAAGCGCATGCCTTCGCCATGGATCTGGCCACCAAAGATCAGCGATACATTGAATTCGACACCAGCCTGTTTCAGCGAAGCCGCGTCTCGTTCATAGACGTGACGAATGGCGGAACCGAGCACGCGCGCCGCATCAAACATGCTTTTGGCGTTCCAGATGGTGATCGGGTCACTGTCCTCGTGCTCCTTGAGCTGCTCGACCTGCAGGATCTCGCGCACCGACTGAGAAATGCTCAGGTTGCCGGCCGACAGCAGCACCATGAAGCGGTCGCCCGGTTTCTCGTAAACAATCATCTTGCGGAAGGTGCTGATCTGGTCCAGCCCGGCATTGGTACGCGAGTCGGACAGAAAAACCAGCCCGGCATTGAGTTTGATGGCGACGCAGTAAGTCATGGGATGCGTTGGAGTAAAAGCAACAGTGTAGAACGCTCCGGGGACGAAAGTGATAATGGGCAACCATGCATGAAATCCGCCGTCCCAGCAGGTTCGACCGCTCCAAGCCGGTCGGGCGCGTTTTGCAGTGGGTCACGGACATCTTTCTTGATGAAGGTACGGCAACGCTGCCCCTGCGAATCATTCGATCCGGCGCCGTATGCATCGTCTATTACTGGCTGTTCAAGGATTTGTTTGGACCCGCCGTGTGGATTTTTCTGGCGTTCTTGGGTGCCCAGTTGTTCAAGCGCATCGTCGTCGATCTGCTGGCAGAAATGGGTTGGCAAATGCGCCGCGCCGCACTCGAGCCTCTGAGTGGCAAACACTATCAATTTCAAAACTTCCAGTTTCAGGTGATCGAGGACGACGATTGCTGTCGCTGGATTCCGACGGAGAAGGTGCGGGAAATCATCGGCCAACTCGCCAGTGATGAGGCCTTGGTACGACTTTTTCCTTCAGGTCACCAGCGCATGGGGGAGGCAAATAAAGGCTATCTGCGTGACGATGCCCTGATGGCGCATCTGGCGGGCGCCCACACTTCACAAGCCATCAAGTTCAAGAACTGGATCGAGCGCAACGTTGCGTTTCCGGCGCGCAGGATTCGCGAGCGCAAGCGCGTCGTCATTCGGGCCGCGACAGCCGAGCGCGAAGATTAAGCGCGCTGGCGCTCAGTATTTCAAGACCAGTTTGTCGATTTGTTCCTTGGTGACGCCAGGAACATCGCCACGCGCCTTCCAGCGGTTGAGATTCCAGCCACCTTCGCCGACCCAGGCTTTGAGCGTGGCCAGGTTCTTGGCGCGCTCGGCGTCGGTTTCACCCAGGTGCTTGTACATATTGCCGGGCTTTCCGCCAGCGTAGGGGCTGCTGCCATCGTCCAGACGGCGCATGAAAGCACCCGAATCAGGATAGGCGATCAGTATCAACAGGTTTTCATACGTATCCAGGCGCGGCCCTGTCTTGTCCTTGGTGTATTTTTCCTTGGTCAGATCGAATTCCTGCAGCGTTGGCGCGCCGGCGGCTGCGAAATGGCAGTCGGCGCACTGGGCTTGGAGCAGCGGGGCGACATCGTTGCGGTAGCTGACGTCGGCTGCGATGGCAGGCAGGGCGAAAGCGGCGCAAGCGGCGGCCGTCCAGACATTGAGTTGCATCGCTGACTCCTCGGTGTTAATGTGTTGGCAAAGGGCCCGATTCTACTGAGGGTGTCGGCCCTGCGCTCTTTACCAGTGGATTCAGGACGCCTATGATGTGCCGGTTGCACGGTCGATAAACAAGAACTTGTGAGGGAGCCCATGTCTGGTCGATTACTTCTTGCGCTGCTGGCCCTGCTCAGCCACTTTGGCCTGGCCAGTGCCGCTGCCGCGGATTGCTCTCGCAGCTACACGCTGGCGCTGCACGATCATGGTTTGCTGTACTCTGCCGATACCGATACCGGGATCGACAAGGATGTGGCGGACGAACTCATCCGCCGCAGTGGCTGCAAGGTGACGGTGAGTCTGATGCCGCGCGCGCGCATCTGGCAACTCATTGAGTCCGGCGCACTCGATTTCAGCCTGTCGGGTATTGCCAATGTCGAGCGCGACAAATTTGCAGCTTTTGCCTGGTATTTCAGCAACCGATACTACCTGCTGGTGCGCAATGATTCCGGCGTCCGTCAGCTGTCCGATTTCGAGAAAAATGAAAAGCTTCAGCTCGGTGTGATTCGAAGCTTCAGGTACAGCGAATCGGCTAACGGTCTGGTGGATAAACTGCAAAACGCCAATCGCGTGAGTCAGGCCGGCGGGTTGGCGCCGCTCTACCAGATACTGATGCTCGGTCGAATTCAGGGCATGATCATTGAGCCCTTTGACTTTCCGGCGCTGGAAGAAAGGAAGATTCGCGAGATCAGCAGTGTCTTGGTGTTCAACGATCCGCCCGTTCCCCATGGACTGATCATGTCGAAAAAGGGACTCTCGGCAGCTCAGCAGGAGCAATGGCGCGCTATGGTTAGCGGCATGCGCACGGACGGTACCATGCGCCGCATTTTTGAGAAGTACTTCAAACCCGAACTGGCGGCAGCCCTGGTGAATTTCTGAAGTCTGTTGCATCATGATCCGTGCTCCTGGCCACAATGCTGCATCGAGCTTTCTGCTGACTCTTATCCCGTGGCTTGTTCTGGCCGTCACGCTCGGCGCGACGTCCTTCATCTGGGATCATGAGCGTCAACGCACGCGCCAGGCTTTGCGCTCACAGTTTGACTTCGCACTGCGCGACACGGTCAGTCGCGTCGAGCAGCATGTCATGGCGTATGAGCAGATGCTGCGTGGTGTGCAGTCGCTCTTTGCCACGATCCCTTTTGGGAATCGGGAGGCCTTTCACCAGTATGTGGAGACGATGCGACTGGATGCCAATTTTCCTGGCATTCAGGCCATCGGCCTGGTGCAATGGGTTCCAGCACCTGATAAAGCCGCTCATCTGGCCGCCATTCGTGCTGAGGGTGTACCGGCTTACGCGATCGACCCGGAAGGTTTGCGCGCGGTTTATGCCCCTATCATCCAGCGCGAGCCCCGGATTGGTCGCAATCTGGCACCCGCCGGCAGTGATGTCTGGCTCGAGCCGGTGCGTCGGCTTGCTCTGGAGAAGGCTCGCGATTCCGGCATGGCGGCAATTTCTGGCAAGGTCCGCTTGAAAGTGGACACTGAAGATGCTGCGCCGCCAGGGTTCATCATGTACCTGCCCGTATATGCCCAAGGCCAGGCACACGACAGTCTGGCCGAGCGGCGTGCACACCTGATCGGATGGGTCTATGCGGCTTTCCACATGAACGACTTCATGGCCAGTTTGCATGGGAGCCAAGCGGCCGATCTGACGCTTGCCATGCATGACAGCGCCGATACCCAGGAGGCGTCGCTGATGTACCGCTCCGAGGACCATCTGGCCATAGGGGAGGCGATGAGACCGGCTGCCCTCAGTGCCAACGAATATATGGTGGTGGCCGGGCACAACTGGACTCTGACATTAAACACGCAGCCGGGTTTCGAGAACCGTTACGGCCGGGGTACCGAGACGGTGATCGCCTGGGCAGGTGCCGTATTGAGTTTGTTGCTGGCCCTGTTGGCCTGGATGATGGTGAATGGACGGGAACGTGCTGTGCGCCTGGCACAAGCGATGACAGAGGAATTGCGGCATATGGCACAGCATGACCCGCTAACGGATTTGCCCAATCGTGCGCTGTTCAATGACCGCCTGCAGCAGGAATTGGCGCGAGCCAGACGTCAGGGCGGACGATTTGCCATGGTGTTTCTGGATGTCGACCATTTCAAGGCGATCAATGACCGCTACGGCCATGACGTGGGTGACCAGGTGCTACGCCAGATCGGCCAAAGACTCCAGAGCAGTGTCCGGGCTGCCGACACGGTTGGGCGCATTGGCGGGGATGAATTCGTGGTGTTGATGGCCCAGCTCAGCGACTCGGACTCGACGCTTGGGCTGGCAGAGAAATTGCGCGAGGCGCTGCGCCACTCACTGCTTGCTGAAGGCAATGAACTCAGCATTACCTGCAGCGTGGGCGTCGCCGCCTATCCCGAAGACGGTGCTGACGCCGCTGCATTGACCAAGGGTGCCGACGATGCCATGTACCGAGCCAAAGAGGCTGGACGTGATTGCGTCCGGCTGTGCGATCCGCGCTAACTTCGGGCGGCTAAAGCCTTGAGCTGGTACAGCGCATCAAGCGCCTCACGTGGGCTCAAGACGTCAGGGTTGATGGCTTGCAGCGCTTGCTCGACGGCGCTGACGCTCACGTTGTCGGGAACTGGCGGCGCTGCAAACAGGTCAACCTGGTTATCGCTTTGCATGGCCTGGTTCTCCAGGGATTCCAGGGTGTGGCGGGCCTGATTCACAACCGCGGCGGGCATGCCGGCCAGGCGCGCCACCTGGATGCCGTAGCTGCGGCTGGCCGGGCCGCTCTGGATTTCATGCAGGAAGACGATATCGCGGCCCGACTCGGCGGCGCTGACATGCACATTGATCGCTGCGTGGTGCATGGCCGGAAACTCGGTCAGCTCGAAGTAGTGCGTAGCAAACAGGGTGTAGGCCTGGGTCTTGTCATGCAACTGGCTGGCAATGGCTGAGGCCAGCGCCAGACCGTCAAACGTGCTGGTGCCACGGCCAATCTCATCCATCAGCACCAGCGAGTTGGGTGTGGCGCTGTGCAGGATCTGCGCAGCTTCCAGCATTTCCAGCATGAAGGTGGACTGGGCATTCGCCAGATCGTCGGCGGCGCCGATGCGGGTGTGGATGGCGTCAATCGGTCCTAGGCGGCAGGCGGCTGCCGGCACACAGCTCCCTATGCTGGCCAGCAACACGATGACTGCGACCTGGCGCATATAGGTCGACTTGCCGCCCATATTGGGGCCGGTGATGATCTGCATGCGTTGCTTGGGACCCAGCCGTGTGTCGTTGGCAATGAAAGTACCGGCGCTGGTTTCATTCAAGCGCATCTCCACCACCGGATGCCGGCCCGCTTCGATTTCCAGGCAGGGCTCACGGGAGAACTGCGGCGCACACCAGTTCAGTGTCAGGGCGCGCTCAGCGAGGGCGCACAGCACGTCCAGCGTGGCCAGGGCACGCGCCAGTTGCGTCAAGCGCGGTACGAAGACCTGCAACTGATCGAGCAGTTCCTCAAACAGATACTTTTCCCTGGACAGGGCGCGCTCCTGGGCGCTCAGTGCCTTGTCTTCAAAAGCTTTCAACTCCGGTGTGATGAAGCGTTCTGCGTTCTTCAGCGTCTGGCGGCGCCGGTAGTCGGCGGGCACCTTGTCAAGCTGGCCCTGTGTGATCTCGATGAAAAAGCCATGCACCTTGTTGTACTGCACGCGCAGATTGGCAATGCCGGTGCGCGCCTTTTCACGCGCCTCGATGTCCAGCAAAAAGGCGTCGGCGTTGCTTTGAATCGCGCGCAGCTCATCGAGTTCGGCGTCAAACTCACTGGCGATCACGCCGCCGTCGCGCAGCAGCGCGGCGGGTTCGGGATCCAGTGCGCGTGACAGCAGCTCCAGGCAGTCTTCGGGGCGCAGCAGCTGCGCTGCCAACTGCTGCAGGTAGGGCTCGGCTGCGGGAATGCCGGGCAGCAGAAGTTCGGTCTTGCGCAGGGTCTGTTGCAGTGCTATGAGCTCACGCGGGCGCACCTGACGCAGCGCCAGACGCGCCGTGATGCGTTCAACGTCGCTGCTGCCCTTGAGCTGCTCGCGCAGTGGGACTGTTGCGCCCTGATTGAGCGCCCCGATGGCGCCCAGGCGTTGCTGCGCCTGCGTGCGCTCGCGCCGGGGTGAGAGCAGCCAGTTCTTCAGCAAACGGCTGCCCATGCCGGTCATGCAGGTATCGAGCAGGGAGAACAGTGTGGGCTGGTCTTCACCGCGCAGGGTCTGCAATAGCTCCAGATTGCGCCTTGTGTTTTGCGGCAACTCGATCAGTTCGTCGTCGCGCTGCACGCGCAGGCTGTGCAGATGGGTCAGCGCGCGCCCCTGCGTGTGTTCGGCGTAGGCCAGCAGCGCCGCTGCTGCAGCATGGGCCAGTGTCAGCTCCTGTGCCTGCCAGGCTGCCAGACTGGCGGCCTTGAGTTGCTCCAGCAGTTTGCGCTGACCCAGACCGGCATCGAACTGCCAGTCCGGTCGCAAGGTGACCGTCAGGCGCCCGGGCGCTTGCAGACTGCGTAGCCGCGACTCAAAAGCCGGGGTGGCACCGGCACCGAACAGCAGTTCACCGGGGTTGACGCGCGCCACCCAGTCGGTCAGTTCATCGCTGGAACATTCGGCCAGGCACATCTCGCCCTGCGTGATGCTCAGCCACGCCAGTCCGCACTGGTTGCGTGTTCCCTGATGCACAGCCATCAAGAGCGATTCTGTCTTGTCGCCCAGCAGTTCCAGGTCAGTCAGCGTACCTGGCGTGACCACGCGCATCACTTTGCGCTCGACCGGCCCTTTGCCCGTGACTTCGCCGACCTGCTCGCAGATGGCGACCGATTCACCCAGCTTGATCAGGCGCGCCAGATAGGTGTCCAGCGCGTGAAAGGGCACGCCAGCCATCACGACGGGTGCGCCGGCCGACTGGCCGCGCTGCGTCAGCGTGATGTTGAGCAGACGTGACGCCTTTTCGGCATCGGCAAAGAACAGCTCGTAGAAGTCACCCATGCGGTACAGCAGCAGCGTATCGGGGTACCCGGCCTTGATCGCAAGATACTGGCTGATACCGGGGGAGTGCTGGTTGGCTGTTTCGCTCATCGGCCGAAGTCTAGCAAGGTCGCCGTGTGCCTGGGTCTTGGGTATCGTGTTAAGGTGCCGGAACCCATTGTTTTGTGAGAGGAATACTTATGACCGCGTTCATGGTGGTTGATACGCTCTTGAAAGACCCTGAGCTCTACGAGCAGTACAAATTGCTGGCCAAGCCGCTGGTTGAAAAATTCGGTGGCCAGTACCTGGCACGTGGTGGCAAGATGAGCGTGAAAGAAAGCAGCTTGTGGACGCCAACCCGGATGGTGCTGGTGATGTTTCCATCAAGTGAGCACATCGAGGCTTTTTACCATTCCGAGGAATACCAGAAAGTCCTTGCGATCAGCAAGCAGTCCGCCGACCGGACGGTTTTCAGCCTGGAAGGCATGTGAACGGGAACTGAAAATGTATTTCTCCATTGCACTTCTGGTTTCTGCGGTTTTGTCATTGAGCGCCTGTGCAAATCTGACCGTAAAGACACCTTCCGCAAGCGCGTCGATGACGCTAAACAGGGAAGCGATTGCGCAGATTATTGCCAGTCCGGACCGAAGCGCAGCCGACCGAATCAACGACCAGCGACGCAAGCCCGAACAGATGCTGGCATTCATCGGTCTGCGGCCCGGCATGACGGCTCTGGATTTGAGCACCGGTGGCGGCTACACGGCCGAGTTGCTGGCCCGGGCTGTGGGTCCTGAGGGTGCCGTCTACGGGCAAAGCCAAGCGGCGCGCGCGCCAGACGCTGCGCCCCGGCCGGCGGTGACGCCAGAAGGCAATTCATCGCCCCAGTTGAAGACCGTACAACAAGCACCGAGTGCTGCTGCGGCGGTTCGTCGCACGTCGGCCCAGGCGCTGGTGGAACGGGCGACGAAGGCCTCGCTGCCCAACCTGCACTCGACCGTGCGGGCCTTCGAGGACCCCGTGCCGCCGGAACTGGTGGCCCGCCTTGATCTGGTCACGCTGATGTTCAACTACCACGACCTCGGCCATATGGGGGTTGACCGCGCACGCATGAATGCAGCCGTGTTTGCCGGACTAAAACCGGGTGGTCTCTACATCGTTGCCGACCACGCGGGTCGAACCGGCAGCGGGATCAGCGAAGCGGGAACACTGCACCGGATCGAGGAAGCCTTCCTGCGCCAGGAGGTCGAGGCGGCCGGTTTCAAGCTCGCCGGGAACGCCGATTTTCTGCGCAATCCTTCGGACCCGCGTGACAAGAATACGCCGGAGCCGGCGCAGCCCAAGGACGAGTTCGTGCTGAAGTTTGTCAAACCTTGATCAGAACCTAGGAGAAAAAAAGCCGACGAAACTGGCGCAATCAATGCGCCTTCGTCTCCATCAGCCGATTGGTAAAGGCCATCGCCAGGGCTGAGATCACAAAGGTCAGGTGAATGATGACCTGCCACATCATGGTTTGCTGCGTCAGGTTGGGCGCCTCGATGAAGGTCTTGAGCAGATGGATCGACGATATGCCGATCAGCGACATCGACAACTTGACCTTCATGGTGCCGGCGTTGACGTGTTCCAGCCACTCCGGCTGATCCGGGTTGCCCTCCAGATAAAGGCGCGAGACAAAGGTCTCATAGCCGCCGACGATCACCATAAGCAACAGATTGGCGATCATGACGACGTCAATCAGTCCCAGCACTACCAGCATGATCTCGGTTTCTGTCACTGTCTTTGTGTTCTGAACCAGATGCGTCAGTTCCACGCCGAAATGGTAGACATAGACCGCCTGCGCGACGATCAGTCCGAAATACAGTGGTGCCTGCAGCCAGCGGCTGGCGAAGACGGTTCGGGCCATCCAATTGAGAATGTTGCTTTGATGCTTTATTTCCATCCCGGCAATTTATCATCATTCCGAGTCGGCTTGGTGACGTCTCAGTCAAACCCCTGCGCTATGTCGCTGTCCAGTGACATGCATCAGAAGCTGAGCCCCTGTTAAGAATTCCATAAGAAATCTCGTCCGATACTGGCGCGTTATGGATACATTCAGGTCATGAGTTCCCTGTCGCTTCTGCTGTGGATCGTCAGTGGCATCCTGCTGCAGTTGGCGATTTATCTCGGCTATCGCTTCTGGCAACACTGGTTGGACTACCTGGCGCTGCGCCGCACTGCGGTACCCGCCAGCGACGAAGCGGAAGCAATGGCGCCCGCCTGGCAAGGTCTGCGCTGCTTTCAGGTGGTGCAAAAGCAGGTGGAAGATGCCGGCAAGTCGATCTGTTCGTTCTACCTGGCGCCGCAGGATGGCTTGGCGCTGGCGCCGTTTCAGCCGGGGCAGTTTCTGACTTTTCGACTTGAACTGCCAACGACGGGCGGCGGAACTTCGAACACGATTCGCTGTTACTCGCTTTCGGACGCGCCCGAGCCGGGCCGCTACCGGATATCGGTCAAGCGCGCCCTGGCGCCGGCGGGTAGCCCGCACGCGCCCGGAAGATCTTCCAACTTCTTCCATGATCACGTGGAAGTCGGCTCGGTATTGAAACTGCGGGCGCCGGCGGGTCATTTCTACGTGGATCGCAGCGATGCGCCGGTGGTGCTGATTGGCGGCGGTATCGGCATCACCCCGATGATGAGCATGCTCAATGCCTGCCTCAGGGAACGACCCGAACGCGAAGTCTGGCTGTTCTATGGCGTGCGCAACAGCCGCGAAGTGGCGTGGAAATCTGATCTTGAGAACCTGGTGACAAGCCACGCCAACTTTCACCTGCAACTGTGCTGGAGTGATCCCTTGCCAGAAGATGTGCTCGGACGTGATTTTCAGCAGCGCGGCCATGTTGACATGGAACTGCTCAGGCGCCAGTTGCCGCTCAAGCCCTTTCACTTCTACATTTGCGGCCCCACTGCGATGCTGCAAAGTCTGGTGCCCGCGCTGGAAGATTGGGGCGTGCCGGATCAGCGAATTCACTTTGAAGCCTTCGGCCCGCATCGGTTCGGCGCAAGTCGGCAGTGCCGGTGCTGGCCGCTGTGCCAGACGAGGCGGCGGGCCTGGTCATCACCTTTTCCAGATCCGGCCAGCAGTTGCCATGGCAGAGCACTGCCGGCACGCTGCTGGAGCTCGCCGAGGCGCAGGGCATCAAAGTCGATTCCGGTTGCCGCGCTGGTGGTTGCGGTACCTGCCAGACGACGATCCTGGCCGGAGAGGTGGCGTATCGCCAGACGCCCGACTTCGACCCCGAGCCGGGCACTTGCCTGCTTTGTGTTTGCACGCCAAAAACCAGCGTGAGTCTGGACTTGTAAATGAAAACATCACTCTGGCGCCGGCATGTGCTGCCTTTCATCCTGCTGCTGGGCTTGCTGGCGGCGGCCACGCTGGCCGGCGACTATGCACTGCACCGGCTGAACCTGGTCTGGGTGGGGCGCTACCTGGGCATTCCGGGAACCTTGCTGATCATCGCTTCACTGGTCTACTCGATGCGCAAGCGCAAGTACATCAGCAGCGGTGACCCCAAAACCCTGCTCAAGCTGCATGAGTTCGGCGCCTGGCTCGGCTCCCTGATGGTGCTGATTCACGCAGGCATCCATTTCAATGCCTTGTTGCCCTGGCTCGCCACGGTAGCCATGGCGGTCAACGTGGTCAGTGGCATGGTTGGCAAGCTGCTGCTGGATCGGTCCCGGCGCCACGTGCAGGGCCAGCGCGATCACTTTCAACTGCGCGGCCTTTCCAAGCCCGAAGTGGAGCAGGCAGTGTTCTGGGACGCTGTGACGGTGGACGCCATGAAGCAGTGGCGCGCAGTGCATATTCCGATCTTCATTGTTTTTGTGGTGCTGGCGCTGGGTCACATCTTCAGCATCTTCCTGCTGTGGGGCTGGGTATGAGCCGATTTCTCAAACTCATCCTGGCGCTCAACCTGATCGTCCTGGCGGTCCTGACCTTTGTTTACCCACACCTGATGGTGAGTCCGGGCAAGCTGATTGCCGGTCACAAGCTGTTGGAGACAGATTGTTTTGCCTGTCATGCGCCATTCACCGGTGCCAGCGCGAACCGGTGCGTGGCCTGTCACAAGGTCGCTGACATCGGCCGTCTGACGACGACTGGCGTGGCCATCGTCAAGCACAGGACTGCGACACCGTTTCACCAGCAGTTGATCAGTCAGGACTGCATGGCCTGCCACAGCGATCACGCTGGCGTGAAGCGCTACCACCTGCAAGGCAGCTTCAACCATGGTTTGCTGGCGAAAGAGTCGCGCGACCAATGCCAGTCCTGCCACAAGAAGCCACAGGACGGACTGCACCAGAAAATCGATGGCAATTGCCTTCAGTGTCACACGCAGCAGAAGTGGACTCCAGCAAGCTTTGACCACAACAAGTACTTTGCGCTCGATGGTGACCACAACGTTGCCTGCGCGACCTGCCACGTTCGCAACGATTACAGCCGCTACACCTGCTATGGCTGTCACGAACACACGCTGACCAACATCCGGCGCGAGCACATAGAGGAAGGCGTCAGCAAGTTTGACAATTGCGTTGAGTGTCACCGCAGCGCCAACAAACATGACATCAAGGGCGGCAAGTCAGAGGGGCAGGGTGGGCGCAGCAAGAAGCGCAAGGAAAAGGATTGATGCATGCCGTGATATGCTGACACGACAAGGCAGCGCGACGCTGCGACTGACACCATGTGAATTTGAAAAGGAGTCTCCCATGCCCGGTTTGCTTCCCCATGTCGATCCCGATGGTCTGCTTGAGTTTTCGGTGGTCTATACGGATCGTTCCCTGAACCACATGTCCAAGAGTTTTCAGGGGGTCATGAAGGATATCTCGGGCATCCTGAAAACGGTGTACCACGCCAAATCGGTGGCGCTGGTGCCGGGCAGCGGCACCTTCGGCATGGAAGCGGTGGCGCGCCAGTTTGCCGCCGACAAGAAGGTGCTGATCATCCGCAACGGCTGGTTCAGTTTCCGCTGGAGCCAGATTCTTGACATGGGCCGCATCGCCGCCGAATCGACGGTGCTCAAGGCGCGTCGGGTTGGCAGCGAAAAACAATCACCCTGGGTGCCGGCGCCGATTGACGAAGCGGTGGCCGCCATTCGCGCCAAGAAGCCCGACGTGGTTTTTGCACCGCACGTGGAAACATCCAGCGGCATGATTCTGCCCGACGATTACCTGCGCTCGGTCGCGGCCGCGGTGCACGAAGTCGGTGGTCTTTTTGTGCTGGACTGCATTGCCTCGGGTGCGATGTGGGTGGACATGGTCGATGTTGGTGTCGATATTCTGGTCAGTGCGCCGCAAAAGGGCTGGAGCAGTTCGCCTTGCTGCGCCATGGTGATGCTCAGCGAGCGTGCCCGTGCTGCCATCGACGGCACGACCAGCAGCAGCTATGCCTGCGACCTCAAGAAGTGGCTGCAGATCATGGAGACCTATGAAGGCGGTGCCCATGCCTACCATGCCACCATGCCGACCGACGCCTTGACGCGTTTGTGCGAGATCATGAAAGAGACCCAGGCTTACGGCTTCGCGAAAGTGCGCACCGAACAGATGGAGCTGGGCGCCAAGGTGCGCGCGCTGTTCGAGAGCCGGGGCATCCCAAGCGTGGCGGCCGAGGGCTTCAAGGCGCAGGGCGTGGTGGTGAGCTATACCGAAGACCCCGAGATCCAGTCGAGCCGCAAGTTCCTTGCCGCCGGTCTGCAAACCGCTGCCGGCGTGCCGCTGCAATGCGATGAACCGGCCGACTTCATGACCTTCCGCGTTGGCCTGTTCGGTCTGGAAAAGTGGCACAACGTGGATCGCACCGTGGCGCAGCTCGCGGCTGCGTTGGACAAGGTGTTGTAGCCGTCATCACTCGCTTCTGCCATCTTCACAGTTGTCATGCCGGACACCGATCCGGCATCCAGTGTCACCCGACCCCTGGATTGCGGATCAGGTCCGCAATGACAGCTGGTGCCGCAATGACCATTACTCGCCTTGCACCTTGCGCAGCAGGTTGACCCGCGTCGGGCGCTCGAAGTAAGCGCCCTGCGGGCCCATGTGCTGCTCGAAGGCTGAGCGCACGGCAGCCAGCGTGCTGGCATCCAGGCTGTGGTTCAGGTAGGTGACGCCAATCATGCGCTGCTCAAAGTCGGCGAAGTCCCGGTACGTCACCGGTACGTCGAAGAATACTTCGACCGCCTGTTGCCAGGCGCCGCTGCGCACGGCGCGGTTGAGTGCGTTCAAGGCCGCAGCACGCACTTTTTCTTCGTCGTGAAACAGACGCAGGATCTCGTTGTGGGTGCCGGCAAAGACGGGCTCCAGCACATAGAGCAGACCTCCGGGCCGCAATACGCGCCAGACTTCAGCCAGTGCCTGATCGATCAGATCCAGCGGGATGTGGTGCAGGGACTTCAGCATCAGCGCCAGGTCGAACTGCTCAGCGCCAAACGGAATGGCCTGCGCTCCGGCTTGCAGGAAGTGCAGGCCGTCTTGCGGCTTTGCCAGGTTCTTGGCGTGCTGGCGCTCGTCGACTTCCAAAGCATTGACATTGCAAGCCGGGAAGCGCGTCAGCAGGCTGCGTGACAGCTGCGCCGCGCCGCAACCCAGTTCGATGATTTTCGGATGCTGATCGAGGTCGACCAGGGAGTGCAGCAGTTGGAGTTCGTCGGTGATGAGGGGCATGTCGATGGCGTCAGTCAAAATGGAGGTCTGATCGTAGTCTAGGTTATGAAAATGAATGAACAATCTCGAACCCTGGATTCTGCAACCCTGACCCACCTGCAAAGCTGGGTTGGCAAGACGCAAACCGTCGACGATGACATCACGTCAGCGCCGGTGCGAGCGCTGAGCGCTACGCTAGACCGCGACGACACCGTGCCGGTGGCGGGTTCGACGGTGCTGCCACCACTGTGGCACTGGCTCTATTTCTTGCCACAGCAGCGCCAGAGCGAGATCGGCCCGGACGGGCACCCACGGCGAGGCGGCTTTCTGCCACCGGTGCCGCTGCCGCGTCGTATGTGGGCCGGTGGCCGCTTGTGCTGGTTGCCTGAGAACCCCCTGCTCGTGGGTCAGGCGGTGCGGCGTGTTTCAAGCATCGCGTCGGTCACGCACAAGGCCGGTCGCACGGGGGACTTGCTCTTTGTGCTGGTGAAGCACGAAGTGCACAACGCGAAAGGATTGGCGCTTACCGAGGAACACGATATTGTTTATCGCGCCGCAGCCCAGCCGGGCGACCCGGTGCCGCCGCCGGTGGCGGCAGAGCAGGGAGCAGCCTGGCAGCGTGAGATCGTGCCGGACGATGTGCTGCTGTTCCGCTATTCGGCACTCACCTTCAATGGGCACCGCATCCACTACGACCGGCGCTACGTGACCGAAGTCGAGGGCTATCCGGGCCTGATCGTGCATGGTCCGCTGATTGCCACACTGTTGGTGGACCTGGTGCGCCGGCACGTGCCCGATGCCTTTGTCAAGAGCTTCAACTTCAAGGCTGTGCGACCCACCTTTGACCTGCACCCGTTCCGGCTGAATGGTCAGCCCTCGGCCGATGGCAAGACGGTGCAACTCTGGGCGCAGGACCATGAGGGCTGGCTGACCATGCAGGGCATGGCCGAACTTGCCTGAGCGACAGCACAAGAAACAGGACTCACCATGATCAAGACCGAACCCGACCAGTACCAGGAAATCCGGGATGCTGTGCGTGCCCTGTGCGCTCAGTACCCTGATGAATACCACCGCAGGATTGACGAGCAGCGGGCCTACCCCGAGGCTTTTGTCGATGCGCTGACCAAGGCCGGCTGGATGGCGGCGCTGATACCGCAGGAGTACGGCGGCTCCGGCCTCGGACTGGCAGAGGCCTCGGTCATCATGGAAGAGATCAACCGCAGCGGCGGCAACTCGGGCGCCTGTCATGGCCAGATGTACAACATGGGCACCCTGTTGCGCCACGGCTCCAAGGCACAGAAGGAACACTACCTGCCCCGGATCGCCAGCGGCGAGTGGCGTTTGCAATCCATGGGCGTGACCGAACCCACGACCGGTACCGACACCACCAAGATCAAGACCACCGCGGTGAAGAAAGGCGACCGTTATGTGGTCAACGGGCAGAAGGTCTGGATCTCGCGCGTTCAGCACAGCGACTGGATGATTCTGTTGGCACGCACCACGCCATTGGCGGACGTGAAGAAGAAGTCGGAAGGCATGTCGATCTTCATGGTCGATCTGCGGCAGGCCGAGCAGTCTGGCATGACGGTGCGGCCGATTCCGAACATGGTGAACCACGAGACCAACGAGCTGTTCTTCGAGAATCTGGAAATCCCCGAGGAGAACCTGATTGGCGAGGAGGGCAGGGGCTTCAAGTACATCCTGGACGGCCTGAACGCCGAGCGTACCCTGATCGCTGCAGAGTGCATCGGCGACGGCTACTGGTTTCTGGACCGCGTCACCAAGTACGTCAACGAGCGCATCGTCTTCGGTCGCCCGATCGGTCAGAACCAGGGTGTGCAGTTCCCGATTGCCGATGCCTACATCGAAGTGGAAGCGGCGAATCTGATGCGCTACAAGGCCTGCGAGCTGTTCGACGCCGGCCAGCCCTGCGGTGCCCAGGCGAATATGGCCAAGTACCTGGCGGCCAAGGCCAGTTGGGAAGCCGCCAACGCCTGCATCCAGTTCCACGGCGGCTTTGGTTTTGCCAATGAATACGACGTCGAGCGAAAATTCCGCGAGACACGGCTCTATCAGGTGGCGCCGATTTCGACGAACCTGATTTATTCGTATGTCGCCGAGCACATTCTTGGCATGCCGAGGTCGTTCTGAAATGGTGTCGTACCGAACGTCACTTAGCATGCGGTGTGGATCTGGCCGCTGGGGCATTCAGCTCCGCGGCTGTCCTCCGTCCTGCGGACTCCCCCTTTATGCCGCTGCGCTGAGTGCCCCACCAGCCAGATCTTGCGTCGCCCTCGGCTTACAAGCATTGGGAAATTTATGACCCGACCCCTCGACGGCATAACCGTCATCTCCCTGGAACACGCAATCGCCGCACCGTTCGGTACACGCCAACTGGCGGACCTGGGTGCCCGGGTGATCAAGGTCGAGCGGCCCGGCGCCGGCGACTTTGCGCGGGCTTATGACACGCGCGTCAAGGGGCAGGCTTCGCATTTTGTCTGGACCAACAGGTCCAAGGAAAGCCTGACACTGGACCTGAAGCAGCCGGCGGCGCTGGCGGTATTGCGCGAGTTGATCGGCAAGGCCGACGTGCTGGTGCAAAACCTGGCACCGGGCGCGGCATCGCGTATGGGCTTGGGCTTTGAGGCGCTGAGCCTGCAGCATCCGCGCCTGATCGTCTGCGATATCTCCGGCTATGGCGAAGATGGCCCGTATCGCGACAAGAAGGCTTATGACCTGCTGATCCAAAGCGAAGCCGGTTTCCTGTCGGTCACGGGAACGCCCGATTCTCCGAGCAAGGCCGGTAACTCGATGGCCGATATTGCTGCTGCCATGTACGCCTACACCAGCATCCTCTCGGCACTGCTGTTGCGTGGCAAGACCGGCACGGGCTCGCACATCGATGTCTCGATGCTGGAGTCCTTGGGCGAGTGGATGGGCTACCCCCTTTACTACGCCTTTGACGGCGCAGCACCGCCGCCGCGCTGTGGTGCGTCGCACGCCAGCATCTACCCGTATGGGCCGTTTCAGGCAGGGGACGGCGGCACTGTGATGCTGGGTTTGCAAAACGAGCGTGAGTGGAAACAGTTTTGCGAAATGGCTCTGCAAAATGCCGCGCTTGCCAATGACCCACGCTTTTACAGCAACGCGCGCCGCAATCAGCACCGTGAGGCACTCAAGTCGATCATTCTGGATGCCTTCGCAAAGCTCAGCACCGAGCAGGTGCTCGCGCGGCTCGACCAGGCGCAGATTGCCAATGCCCGCATGAACGACATGGCCGACGTCTGGGCGCATCCCCAATTGCAGGCGCGCGAGCGCTGGCAGACCGTGGGCTCACCAGCCGGTGACATTCCCGCGCTGCTGCCGCCCGGGCGCAGCAGTGCCTTTGACTACCGCATGGATCCGGTTCCCGCTGTGGGCCAGCACACCGAGGCGATTCTGCGTGAGCTCGGTCAGGACGAAGCAGCCATCGCCAGTTTGCGTGCGACTGGCGCGATCTGATACGACTTGAAAGACCGAATCCCATGACTTCCCCGACAGCCGAACTTGCAGCTTTTGCTGCCAGTCTGCGCTTCTCCGACGTACCCGCACCGGTTATTCGGAAGGCGGAAGACCTTCTGGTGGATTGGTTTGGCTCGACTGTTGGCGGATACGGCGCGCGCCCGGTGGAGGGCATCACACGCTTTGCATTGGCGATGGGGCCGCAGACCGGTGCTTCGGAAGTGATCATCAAGCGTACTTCCAGCAGCCCCTATCTGGCCGCAATGGCCAATGCCGCAGCTTCGCACATGGCAGAGCAGGACGATGTGCACAACGGCTCGGTGTTTCACCCGGGAACGGTGGTGTTCCCGGCAGCGCTGGCAGTGGCGCAGGCGATCGGCGCCAGTGGTCAGCAGTTGCTGACGGCTGCGGTTGCCGGCTATGAGGTGGGCATTCGCGTTGGCGAATTTCTGGGCCGCTCACATTACAAGGTGTTCCATACCACGGGCACGGCCGGTACGCTGGCCGCGGCAGCCGCAGTGGGTAATCTGCTCGGACTGGACGCACAGCAGATGCAGCACGCCTTCGGATCTGCCGGCACCCAATCGGCTGGCTTGTGGGAGTTCTTGCGCACGGCGGCGGACAGCAAGCAGCTGCACACCGCACACGCAGCTGCAGCAGGCTTGATGGCGGCCTACCTGGCCAAGGAGGGTTTTACCGGCGCGGCGCAAATTTTCGAGGGGCCGCAAGGCATGGCGGCGGGCATGTCGAGCGACGCCGCTCCGGCGAAGCTGACCGACGGTCTGGGCAGACGCTGGGCCACAGCCGAAACATCCTTCAAGTACCACGCCTGTTGTCGCCATACCCATCCGGCGGCCGACGCGCTGTTGCAGGTCATGCAGATGCACCAGTTGCAGCCTGCGGATCTGGCGCGTGTGGTCGCGCACGTGCACCAGGGCGCCATCGATGTGCTCGGGCCAGTGCGTGATCCGAGCACAGTGCACCAGAGCAAGTTTTCCATGGGTACGACGCTGGCGCTGGCGGCGCGTTTTGGCCATGCCGGTTTGACGGAGTTTGAGCAGCATTTTCTGGACGATTCAACCAAGGCACTGCGCGAGCGGGTCGAGATGGCGCTCGATGCCGAGGTTGATGCCGCCTACCCGCAGCGCTGGATCGGTAAGGTGACGGTGACTACCGCCGACTGCCGTGTGTTGCACGGACGCGTCGACGAGCCCAAGGGTGACCCGGGCAACACGCTGAGTCGCGACGAGATCACCGCCAAGGCAATGCGTCTGGCGGCCTTCAGTGGTGGCGCCACAGCCCAGGAAATGCAGGCCGCGGTGAATGCGCTGTGGGCTGTGGCTGGCTGGCCCAGGGTTGGAAGATTGTTGGAGGCTGCGCTATGAGTCCTGATCACGATAAGCTGGCGCTGGCGCGCTCGTTTTTGTTTGTTCCGGCCACCCGGCCTGAGCGTTACGCCAAGGCGCTGGTCAGTGGCGCTGACGCCGTCATCATTGACCTGGAAGATGCGGTGGCAGCGCAAGAGAAGAAGGGCGCGCGCGATCAACTGGCGAGGGCCTTTGAACAACTTGGCGCAGCAGAGCGCGCGCGCACCGTGGTTCGCATGAATGCCAGTGGCACGCCCTGGTTCGACGACGATCTGGTGTTTCTTGCTGGTCTGGTCGGCCAGGGACTGCCTGCCGTGATGTTGCCCAAGGCGGAATCTGCTTTGGTGCTGCAGCAACTGGCGCAGGCTCTGGGGCCCGACTGTGCCTTGTTGCCACTGGTCGAGTCGCTGGCTGGCTGGGACGGCGTCGATGCGTTGGCCGCGGCGCCGCAGGTCTTGCGTCTGGCTTTTGGTCATCTGGATTTCCAGGCCGACGTCGGGATGGCGGCTGGCGCAGATGAAGTCGAACTGGTGCCGGTGCGGCTGGCAGTGGTTCTGGCGGCGCGGCGCGCAGGGCTGGCGGCTCCTATCGATGGCGTCACTGCGGCGATCCGGGACGCCGAGCGACTGCAGGAGGACGCGGCGCGCAGCCGGCGCTTCGGTTTTGGCGCCAAGATGTGCATCCATCCGGAGCAGATTGCACTGGTTAATGCCGCCTTTTCACCGAGCGCAGCAGAACTCGACTGGGCGCACCGCGTGTTGGCAGCGGTTGAGGCGGCCGGTGGCGGCGTTGTCAGCCTGGATGGTCGCATGGTTGATGGTCCTGTCGTGAGGTCGGCGCAACGCACTCTGGCACAGGGTCATCAGGGATTCTTCTGATTGCGTTTTGCACCATCTTTGGGCAAGATGTTGGGGTGTTTGTAACTCAACTTGTTGCGAGGAAGACCTTATGAGAATCCAGTTCAAGATGCTGCTGACAGCCACATTGGCTGCGCTGTCCCTGGGCGTGGCTGCGCCTGCCGCGGCACAAAGCGCTTGGCCCGACAAACCGGTCACGCTGGTCGTACCGTTTGCGGCCGGTGGCCCCACCGACCTGGTGGCGCGCCTGATCGCCATTCCCATGGGCAAGTCCCTGGGTCAGACCGTGCTCGTGGATAACACGGTGGGCGCGGGTGGCACCATTGCCGGGGCCCGGGTTGCGCGCGCGGCACCCAACGGCTACACGCTCTTTATCCACCATCTGGGCATGTCAACCGCTCCAGCGTTGTACAAGAAGTTGCCGTTTGATCCCTTGAAGGACTTTGAGTACATCGGCCAGGTGGTTGATGTGCCCATGACGCTGCTGGCGCGCAAGAACTTTCCAGCCAATAACTTCAAGGAACTTGAAGCCTATGTGCGGACCAACAAGGACAAGGTCTCGCTGGCCAACGCCGGTCTGGGTGCCGTCTCGCACCTGTGCGGGCTGCTGTTCATGAGCCAGATTGGGGTCGATCTGACGACCGTCCCTTACAAAGGCACAGGTCCGGCCATGAACGATCTGCTGGGCGGTCAGGTTGATCTGTTGTGCGACCAGACGACGACCACGGTTCCCATGATCAAGGAAGCCCGCGTCAAGGTCTATGGCGTGACGACCCTCAAGCGCTTGACCGCTTTGCCCAACGTCCCGACGCTGGACGAGCAGGGCCTGAAAGGTTTTGAGGTCAAGGTCTGGCACGGCATGTATGCACCCAAAGGTACACCGCAAGCGGTGCTGGAGAAAGTCAACGTGGCGCTGCGCGCCGCACTGCAGGACCCTATGGTCAAGCAGCGCATGGCAGACCTGAGTTCCGACATCGTGCCGATGGACAAGGTAACGCCGGCCGGTCTGAAGACCCATTTGGAAGCAGAGATTGCCAAGTGGAGTCCGGTGATCCAGAAGGCCGGAATTTACGCCGACTGAGCGGCCTCCACTGCCGCCTTTTCGGCGGCAGTGGCAAATTTGCTGTACTTGCCGAGCAATGTGACCAGTTGACCGTAGACACGCGGGTTGCCGGCAAGGCATTCGTGCTGGTCCAGAAAGTTCGGTTCGCCCGTGAAGTTGCCGACCAGACCACCGGCCTCGGTCACCAGCAGGGAGCCTGCTGCAACGTCCCAGGGTTGCAGTCCGGTTTCAAAAAATCCGTCGGTGAAGCCGGCCGCGACATAGGCCAGATCCAGCGCAGCGGCGCCAGGGCGACGCAGGCCCGCGGTGCGTTGCATCACGTCGCCCATCATGCGCAGGTAGCTGTTGAAGTCGTCGGTGGGGCGGAAGGGGAAGCCGGTCGAGATCAGGCACTCCTGCAACTTGATGCGCTTGGAGACGCGCAGTCGGCGGTCGTTCATGTAGGCGCCGCGTCCCTTGGTGGCGGTGAACAGGTCGTTGCGGCTGGGGTCGTAAATGACGGCTTGTTCGACTTTGCCCTTGACCGCCAGGGCGATGCTGACGCAATACACCGGCAAGCCGTGAATGAAATTGGTGGTGCCGTCCAGCGGGTCGATGATCCAGACAAATTCGGAGTCCTTGGCGCCATGCTCCTGGCCCGATTCTTCGGCCAGGATGCCGTGACCGGGATAGGCAGCCAGCAGTGTCTCGATGATGACTGCTTCCGCTGCATGGTCAACATCGGTTACGAAGTCATTGACCAGTTTTTGCGAAATCCGGACCGCCTCCACGTCCAGCGCGGCGCGGTTGATGATGGCTCCAGCGGCGCGCGCCGCCTTGATGGCCACATTGATCATGGGATGCAGATTGGGGGACATGAATAACTTCTAGGTTTGTGGACGGAACTTTCGCTCTATCCCATTAGCGGCTGTCATGCCGGGCTCGATCCGGCATCCATGGATTGCGGGTGCTGAAACCCCGGACCGGATCCGGGGCAGCAATGACAACCATTTTTGCCGGCGACAATGGAGCAATTTTAACCGTCCGGTCTCTGTCCCGGTTTTCGTGTCCATGCAAACCCGATTTGTCCTGATCAATGTGAGCCATGCTGGCAACGTCGGCGCCACCGCGCGCGCCATGAAGACGATGGGTTTTGATGATCTGGTGTTGGTCTCGCCACGCTGGGCCAATGTCTTGAACCGGGAAGAAACGATTCAGCGTGCCAGCGGTGCTCTGGACGTGCTGAAGAGGGCGCGCATCGTAGCCACGCTCGATGAGGCACTGGACGGCATGACGCATCTGTGTGCCACCGCCATGACGCCGCGCGACTTTGGTCCGCCTGCGGTGGCACCACGTCAGCATTTTGAGCAGTTGGTGAAAGTTGATTCACTGGCTGGACAGGGCGTTGCCTTCCTGTTTGGATCGGAACGCTTTGGCATGCAAAACGAGGACGTTTACCGCTGCCATGTGGCGCTCAGTATTCCGAGCAATCCCGAGTTTGGTTCGCTGAATCTGGGAGCGGCGGTACAGGTGCTTGCCTACGAGTGGCGTCTGGCTTTGGGCGGCTACGCAGTGCAAGACGCTATCGTGCCGTCCCAGCTTGCCGATGCAGCGCAACTCGCCGGCATGCTGGCACACTGGGAGCGGGCACTGGTCGGCATCGGCTTTCTGGACCCACAGGCTCCGAAAAAGCTCATGCCCAGGCTCAATCAGTTGTTCAACCGCGCCAGTCTGACCCGGGAAGACATTCACATCCTGCGCGGTATTGCGAAAATGATGAACCGCAGTGGCCTGCCGCCCAACGCCCTGCTGCCAACCGGGGCAGCGACAAGAGATTAGACTTCGTTTATGTTTTCCCGACTACGTTCTGACATTCAGTGCATTCTGGACCGCGATCCCGCTGCGCGAACGCGCTGGGAGGTACTGACCTGTTACCCGGGACTGCACGCGCTCGTCTTGCACCGACCCGCTCACTGGTGCTGGGCCCATGGACTCAAGTGGTTGGGTCGCTTTATTTCACACGTCTCGCGCTTTTTGACCGGCATCGAGATCCATCCGGGCGCCTGTATCGGAGAAGGCGTGTTCTTTGATCACGCCATGGGCGTGGTGGTGGGGGAGACGGCGGAAATTGGCGATGGTTGCACCATCTACCAGGGCGTCACGCTGGGCGGCACCGCGCTCTACAAGGGCGCCAAACGCCATCCGACATTGGGGCGCAACGTGGTGATTGGCGCCGGCGCGCAGGTGCTGGGCGGCTTTACCGTGGGCGATGGCGCCAAGGTGGGTTCCAACGCGGTGGTGACCAAGCCGGTACCCCCGGGTGCCACGGCGGTGGGCAACCCGGCACGCATTATCCAGGCGGAGATTGATGTGAAGCGCGAGGAAGCGGCGTCAAAAATGGGTTTTTCGGCTTATGGCGTGACGCAAAATGACGATCCTCTGAGTCAGGCGATGCGGGGTCTGATTGACAACGCGGCGGCGCAGGAGCACCAGATTGCGATGTTGTGGCAGACCATTGACAAGCTTTCGGCCCAGCGCCACGAGGCCGATTGTGTTCCGGGCGATGCTGCCCGCAGTGAGCACTTTGAAGCCGCCAAACTGAACGAACTGGTTGGCAAGTAAGTCGCTTGGGCTGTGGCCACCGTGTCGTTGCGTACAGTTGCTTGTCATTGCGGCCCCGGTTCAGGTCCGGGGTTTCAGCACCCGCAATCCAGTGCATGTGTGGCACTGGATCCCGGATCGAGTCCGGGATGACAAGAAATAGGTAATCTCAGGTCAGTGGTGCTGGGCGCAAGGCCGACTTGGGACGAAAAGCCTTGCACACCTCGTCCCTGGTTTCCAGGTAAGGCCCACCGATCAGGTCGATGCAATAGGGCACAGCCGCAAAAATCCCGGCCATCACCGATTCACCGTTCGCATCGCGTAGTCCTTCCAGCGTTTCCTGAATCGACTTGGGTTGCCCCGGCAGGTTGATGATCAGTGTTTGCTCCCGGATCACTGCGACCTGCCTGGACAGAATGGCCGTGGGCACGAATTTCAGGCTGATCTGCCGCATCTGTTCGCCAAAGCCGGGCATCTCCTTGTGCCCAACGGCCAGTGTCGCCTCGGGCGTGACATCACGCAGTGCCGGACCGGTACCGCCCGTCGTCAAGACCAGCGCACAGCCGGCATCGACCAGTTCAATCAGGGTCTGGCTGATGCTGGCCTGCTCGTCGGCAATCAGTCGTGGCTCGAACTCGACTGCGTTCTTCAGTGCACGTGTCAGCCAGTCCTGCAGCGCGGGCAAGCCCTTGTCGACGTAGACTCCGCTGGAGGCCCGGTCACTGACCGAGACGATGCCGATCCTGACGCTGTCCAGTGCATTGGGGGTCGCAGTGTTCATGGCTTGGCTGCCTCCCGTTCGGTAAGGTGCTCCCGCAGGATCTGGAAAATATCGCGGTAAGCCCGACCGTGGCGCACGGCCGCGCCGGGTTTCTCCGGTACCGCGTCTTTTCTGGCCTGGCGAATCATTGCGCGAAGCTGTTGCGAATCGGTGTCCGGATGCTGGGCGAGCCAGTCGCCGAAAGCATCCTCGGCGCCAAGCAGGCGCTCACGCCATGTTTCTGCCAGATGCAGGATCAGGTTTTCCTGTGCCGAGCCACTGGTCTGCTCGGTCAAGGCGGCGCGAACTGTTTCCAGAACGGCGGGGTCCACCAAGCGCATCAGCTTGCCAATAAACTGCATCTGGCGCCGCTTGCCTTCGAAATTGGTGATGCGTTTGGCTTCCAGCACGGCGTCTTTGAGTTTTTCGCTCAATTCAAGTCGCTCCAGCAGGTCTGCACGCAGCGTCAACAACTCCTCGCCGAGCTTTTGCAATTCGGCGCTTTCGCGCTTGAGGTCAGTGCGGCTCTGCTCGTCCGTGCCCTTGAGTTCACGTTTGAGTTCGAGATCGCGCTCACTGCCCTCGGCGACAAATTCACCGCGGACGAAATAGCCTTTTTTGAGTTTGCGTGACATAGCCAAGTATCATAGCCTCCGATATGAAGAAACCCACCAAGCACACCCGTCCCGCCGTTGATCAAGCCAAGCCTGAGCGAGGATTCAGTTACAGCCGCCCGTTTTTTGAGGAACTGGTGGACACGGCGCTGGCCCACGCCAGAAAGCTCGGTGCCACCGATGCCGGGGCTGAAGCCTCCGAAGGGTGCGGACTGAGCGTTTCGGTGCGCAAGGGCGAACTGGAAAATGTGGAGCGCAATCGTGACAAGTCGCTCGGCGTCACGGTTTACCTCGGGCAGCGCAGGGGAAATGCCAGCACCTCGGATTTCTCCCGAGCTGCAATTGAACAAACCGTGCAGGCCGCCTATGACATCGCGCGTTTTACCGCTGAAGATCCGTTTGCCGCCTTGCCGGACGAGCAGGACATCGCGGCACCGGCGGCGCAACGAACGGATCTGGACCTGTTTTTTCCGTGGACCGTCACCAGTGAAGAAGCGGCCCGTTTGGCCATGTGTTGCGAGGCAGCGGCATTGCAGACCGACAAACGCATCAGCAACAGCGAGGGTGCCAGCGTGTCGGCTCAGCAATCGCATTTTTTCAGCGCGCACACGCGAGGTTTTCGCGGTGGCTACGCGAGTTCAAGGCATTCGCTGTCAGTGTCGCCGATCGCCGGCAAAGGCGACGACATGCAGCGCGACGCCTGGTACAGCTCGATGCGCAGCGCCGATGAGCTGGCGGCACCCGAGGCGGTTGGACGCTACGCGGCCGAACGTGCGCTGAGCCGTCTGAACTCGCGCAAGATTGCGACCCGCCAGTGTCCGGTGCTGTTTGAGTCACCGCTGGCTGCGGGTTTGTTGGGTAATCTGGTGCAAGCCATCAGCGGCGGGGCGCTCTATCGCAAGAGCTCATTCCTGCTTGACTCAATGGGCAAGCAGGTGATGGCCAAGCACCTCGACCTCCTCGAAGACCCCTTCGTCAAGCGTGGCAAAGGCAGTTCACCATTTGATGACGAGGGTGTTCAGGTGAAGGCACGCCAGGTGGTGGAAGCGGGACGGGTGCAGGGCTATTTTCTGGGCAGCTATTCCGCTCGCAAACTGGGCATGAAGACCACAGGCAACGCTGGCGGTTCACACAACCTGAGCTTGACTTCACGCCTGACGCGGCCCGATGACGATCTGGATGCCATGCTGAAGAAACTCGGTACCGGCCTTTTCGTGACGGAACTGATGGGCTCCGGTGTGAACTACGTCACGGGCGACTATTCGCGCGGCGCCAGCGGTTTCTGGGTCGAGCGTGGGCGCATCGCTTACCCGGTCCACGAGATCACGATTGCCGGCAACATGAAGGCCATGCTCAAGGGAATCGAGGCGGTCGGAGCCGACGCCTACAACTACGGCGCCAAGACCGTTGGCTCCATGCTGGTCAACCGGATGAAGGTGGCGGGTAGCTAGCGGGACAAGGCCGCTTTGACGGCGCCCGATACCTGGCCCATGTCGGCCTTGCCGGCAAGATGTGTCTTGACGGTGCCCATGACTTTACCCATATCGCCGGGGCCAACGGCACGGCCCAACTCCGCACCGATTTCGGCCACGATGGCCAGCACCGCTGCGTTCAGTTCGTCGGCGCTCAGGCGTTGCGGCAGGTAGGCCTGCAGCACCACGATTTCGGCTGACTCTTTGTCGGCAAGATCCATGCGATCGGCCTGGGTAAACGCGGCAACCGAGTCCTTGCGTTGCTTGATCAGTTTGTCGATGATCGCCACCATGGCTGCATCGTCAAGCACAACGCGTTCATCCACCTCTTTTTGCTTGGCTGCGGCCAGCAACAAGCGGATCGTGCCCAGGCGCTCGCTGTCTCTGGCGCGCATGGCGTTTTTCATGTCTTCCGTGATCTGCTCTTTGAGTGTCATGGGAGTTGTTCCTTGTAAACAGTTTTGGACATAAAAAAGCCCGCCTGAGTGGCCTCGGCGGGCTAGCTTCACTGATCAGTTGGGGACAGAGCTGGTTCGCTACGCGTAACTGCGGTCTGTCCCACAAGGTCTCAGGGTTAGTACATCTTCTTGGGCAACTGCATGGCGCGAATGCGCTTGTAGTTGCGCTTGACGGCAGCTGCCTTCTTGCGCTTGCGCTCGGCGGTCGGCTTTTCGTAGAACTCGCGGGCTCGCAAGTCAGTCAGCAGGCCCAGCTTTTCGATAGTGCGCTTGAAGCGACGCAGCGCTACGTCAAAGGGTTCGTTCTCTTTTACACGGATGGTTGTCATTTACGTAAAGTGATCCAGAAGGTGCATACGTCAGTCAAAGGAAGATCGGGCATTTGACCAAGGTACTGCGTTTATTCCCCGCTAAAAAATGATCAGGCAGCGAGGGTTTGCCAGCAAAGCAGCAGATTATAGCCATGTTATTGCATAAATGTGGATTACAGCGACTGCCGCGTCGCCTCTAACTTGCTGGCGAGGCTCTGGGCGCAGGCGAAGGCGCTGGACCATGCCCACTGGAAGTTGTGGCCGCCCAGCCACCCGGTGACGTCCACCACTTCCCCAATAAAGTACAAACCCGCCTGGCTTGACTCCATGGTTTGTGAGGACAGGTCACGCGTATCGACACCGCCAGCGGTCACCTCCGCCTTGTTGAAACCTTCGGTGCCGGTGGGCGTGAGTTCCCAATTTGACAGGCGTTCAGCCAGTCCCGCCAATGCCTTGTCGCTGGCTTCATTGATCGGTCGCTGCCAGGACGGGGCGGTCTTGCTGTCCTGTGCAATCCAGGTATCGACCAGGCGCGACGGAAGCAGTGTGGCGAGCTCGTTGGCAATCAGTTTTCGGGAATGGAGCTTGGCCTGTGAGAGGGCTTGCAGCAGGTCAACGCTGGGTGCCAGATTGATCCGAATCGGCAAGGCGGCCTTCCAGTAACTCGAAATCTGCAGTACCGCCGGGCCACTCAGGCCGCGATGGGTAAACAACAAGTCTTCCAAAAAGGAAATCTTGCCCTTCCTGTCACCAAACTCGATCTGCACCGGCAGCGAGAGCCCGGCCAGCGGTGCAAAGGGGGCCCAACTCGCGCTGTCAAACGTCAGGGGCACCAGAGCGGGTCGTAGCTCCACGACACGAAGGCCAAACTGGCGGGCCACCCGATAACCGAAGTCGCTTGCGCCGATCTTTGGAATCGACAAGCCGCCGGTGGCGACGACCACAGCGCGGGCTCGCACCGTACCACGATCACACTCAATCTGGTAGCGGAAAGTGTCCACGGACTGAGCGTCAGAACCGGATTGGATGGACTTGACGCTGCAGGGTTGCCAGCGCGTTACTTGACCAGCAGTGCACTCGGCCAGCAGTACCTTGATGATGTCGTCGGCTGAATGATCGCAAAACAGCTGTCCCTTGTGCTTTTCGTGGAACGCCACGCCATGGCGCTGCAACAAGGCCGTGAAATCACGCGCTGTGAAGCGTGTCAGCGCGGAGCGGCAGAAATTCGGGTTATTGCCAAGAAAATTCGCTGCCGTGCAGTCCTGGTTGGTGAAGTTACAGCGGCCGCCGCCCGAAATCCGGATTTTTTCGGCCACTTTCTCGCTGTGATCGAGCACCAGTACCGATAGGCCGCTCTGCCCAGCGACACCGGCACAGAACAGGCCTGCCGCACCAGCGCCGACGATGACTACGTCAAAGGTGTGCATGAGCGAAGTTTAGGCGCTGCGCTTTGCCACCGGGATGGTGATTTTCGCAGCCGTCAAACCACGCAGCACATCACCGATCACGATCACACTCGGGCTGCTGATTTGTTCCTGTTCCAGGGTACGGTGCAATCGGGCCAGCGTGCAGACGGCGTGACGCTGACTGACCAGTGTGGCGTCCTGAATCAGGGCCACCGGCGTGTCCGCGGGCAAGCAGCAGAGCAATTCCTCCTGAATGTGCGCGGCGTTGCTGACACCCATGTAAATGACCAACGTCAACCTGGCGCTGTGGGCTGTGGCTGCCAGTGTCTTCCAGTCGGTGCCGGCGATACCGGTCCTGGCGTGGCCGGTGACAAGCATTACGCCCTGCGCGTGCTCCCTGTGTGTCAGCGGCACGCCGAGGCTCGTCACGGCGGCCAGCCCCGCTGTAATGCCATTGACCACGCTGACGGCGATGCCTGCGGCCTGAAGGTGCTCGACTTCCTCGCCACCGCGACCAAAAATGAAGGGATCGCCGCCTTTGAGGCGGACCACAGCCTCACCACGGTAAACCGCCGTGATCATGAGTCTTTCGATGAAGGCCTGTGAGGTCGACTTGCAGCCGCCACGCTTGCCAACATAGACGACCCGCGCCCTTGGTGCTGCAAGCGCCACCACGCCTTCGTGGACCAGATCGTCTACCAGAAGCAGGGTGGCCGCCTGGATCGCCTTGACGGCTTTGACGGTGAGCAATTCAGGGTCGCCAGGGCCGGCTCCAACCAGAGCACAGCTACCGTGTCTATTCCTTTGAAGCTTGCCGTCGATGTTCATGGAACGATTGTCCGTGATGACTGATGACTTTTGGCAATGAGCTTATGCCATGGTCAACTGCCATAATCCGCGTGGCATCGCCAGTTGGTGACGCGGCTGTTGCCGTTGGCCTCACTCGGTGTTTTTTAGGTGTAGACAACAGTGATTTGGATAGCAATTTTGATGGGTACTCTCGTGGCTGGCATTGGCAGCGTCTGGCTCGCGGCCTTGCTGAGCTTTGGTGTGCTGGCACGCTACACCCAGCACATGCTGAGCCTGGCCGCCGGTGCGCTGCTGGCCACCGCATTTCTGCATTTGTTACCAGAGGCTTTCGAGGGACAGGTGGCAGCACACAAGCTGTTCGTTGCACTGCTGGTGGGGCTGGTTTTCTTTTTTCTGCTCGATAAAGCCGAGTTGTGGCACCACGGGCATGAGCATCATCACGAGCACGAGTCGGATCTGCATGGCCACGGTGATGGAGCGGCAAGTGGCACATGGGCCGTGCTGGCTGGTGACAGCGTGCACTGCTTTGGCGACGGGGTACTGATTGCCTCCGCCTTTGTCGCCGACCTGCGCTTGGGGGTGATCGCGTCGCTCGCCGTGCTGGCGCACGAGGTGCCACACCATATGGGTGATCTGATGGTGCTGCGCTCAGGCGCCGGCAATAAGCGTGCCGCGGTTCTCAAGGTGTCGCTGGCCGGCGCTGTGACATCCCTGGGGGGGCTGGCAGGTTACTGGCTGGTGGATCAGTTGCAGGAATACCTGCCCTATTTTCTGGTGGTTGCCAGTAGCAGCTTTGTCTACGTGGCGCTGGCAGATCTGATTCCCCAATTGCAAAAGCGTCTGACGGCCCGCGAAACGGTCGCTCAGATTGGCTGGTTGATGGCCGGGATCGCGCTGGTTACTCTGGTCAGCAGTTTCGCCCACACGCACTGAGCACAGGCTTGCGGGTGACTCCGCGAGATCGACGCCAAACTGACTTTTCTGTATAATTGGGAAAAATTCCCTAAAATGTACTTTGATACATCAACTTACAGAGAGTTACCTACTTCATTAAGCTTTACTTAAGAAAGCCTATTTACCATCAAATGGAACCAACCAAGCGCCCCATTGCGATTCCGAAGATGAACACCGCCACTGAAAAATTCTTTCCCCACGCCGTGACCATCCGGGACTCCGAGTTCCCGGATTCGACCCTCGTGCGTGCAGGCGGACCGTCTGTGGAGCAGTTGGACCAGGACCGTACTTTTACCAGTTCGATGCCAGTTGATGTGATCGTCTATCTGGCCATCGTCAGCCTGGTGCTGGCTGCATGGCAATTTAGCCGGATGGAGTTTTTCAAGGCAGGCGATGACGTGGGTTACTGGATCGGGGTGGCGGGTGGCGTCATGATGCTGCTCCTGTTCAGCTACCCCTTGCGCAAGCATTTCAGTTTTTCCAGAAATTGGGGGCGTGTCAAATGGTGGTTCCTGGTGCATATGGTGCTGGGTGTTGGCGGTCCGCTGCTCATTCTTTTGCACTCGACTTTCCGGGTCGGCTCCCTTAACGCCGCGGTGGCGCTCTACAGCATGTTGGCTGTGGCTGGCAGTGGGGTGATCGGGCGATTCATTTATGCACGGGTCAATCGCGGACTGCACGGCGAGAAGGCTGAACTGCGTGATTTGCAGACTCGCGCTGGATTGGAGGAGGCAGATGCCAGGTCCCGCCTGTCGTTTGCTCCGAAGGTCGAAGCCAGGCTGATTGAGTTTGAGCAGCGGGAACTCAAAGCGCGCGTCGGCTGGCTCACCTATACCCGCCAGGTGTTTTGGCTCCCGTTGCAGCAGTGGCTGACCTATCGTCGCTGTGTCTCCGAATTGGGACGCACTTTACGGAGTTTGGCGGCGCAGCATCAATGGAGTGCTATGGACCTCGCCAAGCGTGAAAAACATGCGAAGGCGCTGGTCTGGCAGTATCTTCATGCTGTCACCCGTGTTGCCCAGTTCACTGCCTATTCACGCCTGTTTTCTTTGTGGCATGTGGCGCATATTCCGTTTGTCTATCTGCTCGTGATCAGTGCGATTGTCCACGTGATTGCGGTTCACGCATATTGATGGGCAGTGCAAACTGATGCTATGGCTGATGTCGTCCCGATCGAAGTGCAAGCGTCTTGCCATGACCATCATGTTGCTGGTAAGTGCTTGGGTCTGGCCGGGGTTTGCAGGAGCGCAGAGCCTCGAATCCATTCTGGCACCCGGCAAGCTTATCCAGGGGCATGCCAAACTGGAAGACGACTGCAAGCAGTGCCACGTCAAGTTCGACCGGGGCGCGCAGTCGGGATTGTGCGCCGATTGCCACAAGGACGTAGGCGCTGATATGCGATCCAAGACGGGCTTTCATGGGAGGCAAAAAGCCCAGCCCTGCAGCGTTTGCCACACGGATCACAAGGGGCGCGAGGCGCAGGTGGTCAGCTTTGACAAGAAGAAGTTTGATCACAGTCAGAGCGACTTCTTGCTGCGCGGCAAACATCAGCCTCTTGAGTGCGATAAGTGCCACGTGACGGGTAAGAAATATCGCGAGGCGGCGACCCAGTGCAGCGTTTGCCATCGCAAAGACGACGTGCACAAGGGCGCACTGGGTGCCAAATGCGCCGACTGTCATAACGAGAGCAACTGGAAAGAGACCAAGTTCGACCATGCAACGACACGTTTCGCACTGGCTGGCAAGCACGTTGATGTGAAGTGTTCAGCCTGTCACAAGACGACGAACTACAGGGAAACGCCGCGTACCTGCATTGGTTGTCACAAGAAGGACGACGATGGTGCCAAGGGCCACAAGGGGCTATTCGGTGAAAAGTGTGAATCCTGCCATGGCGCCAGCGTCTGGAAGAGCAGCAAGTTCAGTCACGATACCGATACCAAGTACGCTTTGCGTGGCAAGCATGTCACCACGGCGTGTGTGACTTGCCACACCGGCAATCTCTACCGTACCAAGTTGAGCCAGGAGTGCAATGCCTGCCATGCCAAGGACGACAAGCACAAGGGTTCCCTGGGAAAAGACTGTGCGAGCTGTCACAGTGAGCGAAGCTGGAAAGAGCCGGCAAAGAAGTTCGACCACGATCTGAGCAGTTTCCCCTTGCTGGGAAAGCATGCCAAAGTGGAATGCAAGGAATGTCACAAGAGCGTGATGTTCAAGGAAGCCTCCAAGGATTGCCTGTCCTGCCACAAGAAGGATGACAAACACAACGGGTCGCTGGGCGAGCGTTGTGGTGATTGTCACAGTGAGCGCGACTGGAGGACCACGGTGGGCCGCTTCAATCACGACAGGACCAAGTTTGTTCTGCGCAACGCACACGCGCTGCCCGCTGTCAAGTGCACAGCCTGTCACAAGGATCTTGCCAGTATGCGAAAGACGGCGACGGATTGCTTCAGCTGTCACGAGAAGGATGACAAGCACGAGGGGCAGCAGGGCATCGCCTGCCAGCAGTGTCATGACGACCGCTCATGGCGCGTTGAAAAATTTGACCATCGGCTGACCCGTTTCCCGCTCACCGGACGCCATGTTCCGGCGGCCTGCAAGACTTGTCACCAGAGCGCGCGTTACAAGGATGCGCCACGAGATTGTCTGGGCTGCCACCAGAAGGAGGACAAGCACAAGCAGAAGTTCGGTGCACTTTGCGAGAACTGTCACAACACGCGTGCCTGGACTTTATGGGAATTCAATCACGACAAGAAGACCAAGTACCGTCTCGATGGCAAACACGTCAAGGTCGGCTGTGAGTCCTGCCACAAGCAGGAGGCGCCCAAGGGAAAGGCTGCTGCGCCGCTAGACTCCGAGTGCGTGACCTGCCATCGACTGGATGATCTGCACCATGGAGAATTTGGAACCCGCTGCGAACAGTGTCACGTGACGGACAACTGGAAGAAAATTCAACGCCGTACCGGGCATGTCAGCAAACCCGCTGCGACAACGTTGTCCGCTTTGCCAGGGAACGAGCTTTTGCCGGCCTCTGATGCAAGCGGTATGGCGCCGCCAACAGGTGAGGCAGTGTTCTCATGAGGTCAAGCGGCGCAAGCATTTTTGTACGCGTCGTCAGGGTGCTTTTGGTGCTCCTGTGCGTGACTGTTGGCGCAAATTTGCGGGCGCAGAACCAAACCGGAAGATTCGACCATTTGACGACCGGGTTTGCGCTGACCGGAACGCATTCGTCCGCGCGCTGCGAGTCATGTCATGTGGCTGGAGTTCTCAAAGGTACGCCGCGCGACTGCGCCAGCTGTCATACCAGTGGTTTGCGCTTGGCACGGAACAATGTGGTCAAGCCGCAGCAGCACCTCGTCACTGCATTGGGTTGCGACTCTTGCCACAGCACCAAGGTCTTTACGGGTGCCAAATTTAATCATGCGGGTGTGGTCGCCGGTGCCTGTTTCACTTGCCATAACGGCAGCACGGCAACCGGCAAGCCGTCCACGCATACCGTGACGCAGGCTTCGTGTGATTCCTGCCATAAGCCTGTGGCCTGGTTGCCAGCGACCAGGATGGATCATGCAGGTTTTAGTTCAGCAACCGTGTGCGCAAGCTGTCACGATGGCACCAAAGCAACCGGCAAGAATGGAAATCACGTCAGTACCAGTGTCAATTGCACGACCTGCCACAAGAACGCGCCGGGTAGTTGGTTGCCTGCCAAGCTCCATGCCAATGTCTCGGTTACCACCGGCTGCTCAAACTGCCACAACGGCACCATCGCGACCGGCAAGACGGCATCCCACATTGCGACCACAGCCAGTTGCGAGAGTTGCCACAAGTCCACCGCTGGCTGGACCGGCGCGAAGGCGGATCACGGCACGTTCAGCAGTTCAACAAACTGCACCAGTTGCCATGACGGGGCCAAGGCCACTGGCAAAGGAACCAATCACGTCAGCACTAGTGCCAGCTGCACTACTTGCCACAAGAGCTACACCAGTTGGACGCCAGCCAAACTGCACGCCAACGTGAGCGTGAGCACGGGATGTTCGACTTGCCACAACGGAACCATCGCGAGCGGCAAGAGCAGCAACCATCTTGCCACCACGGCTGCTTGTGAGAGTTGCCACAAGTCCACCGGCAAATGGGAAGGTGCCAAGGCCGACCACGGTACTTTCACGTCAGCCACGAACTGCACGAGTTGTCACAACGGAAGCAACGCAACCGGCAAGGGCGTCAACCATGTACCTACGAGTTCGAACTGCACGAGTTGCCACAAGAGCTACACCAGTTGGACACCGGCCAAGCTGCACGCCAATGTGAGCGTGAGCACGGGTTGTTCGACTTGCCACAACGGAACCATTGCCAGCGGCAAATCGAACAATCATTTATCCACGACAGCAAGTTGCGAGAGCTGCCACAAGTCAACCACGATCTGGACCGGTGCCAAGGCGGATCACAGTACGTTCACGACAGCCACGAATTGCTCAAGCTGCCACAACGGAGCCAATGCCACCGGCAAGACCGCCAATCACGTTTCAACGACTGCCAACTGCACAACCTGCCACAAGAGCTATACGGCGTGGACGCCAGCGAAGTTCCACGTCAATGTGGCCGTGAGCACGGGTTGCGCAAGCTGTCACAACGGCACAGTAGCCACCGGCAAGACGGTGTCACATCTGTCCACGACAGCGAGTTGCGAGAGTTGCCACAAATCGACCACGATCTGGACCGGAGCCAAGGCAGACCACAGCACCTTCACCACAGCCACCAATTGCTCAAGCTGCCACAACGGCACCAACGCCACGGGCAAGACGGCCAATCACGTTTCAACGACTGCCAACTGCACAACCTGCCACAAGAGCTATACGGCGTGGACGCCAGCGAAGTTCCACGTCAATGTGGCCGTGAGCACGGGTTGCGCAAGCTGTCACAACGGCACAGTAGCCACCGGCAAGACGGTGTCACATCTGTCCACGACAGCGAGTTGCGAGAGTTGCCACAAATCGACCACGATCTGGACCGGAGCCAAGGCAGACCACAGCACCTTCACCACAGCCACCAATTGCTCAAGCTGCCACAACGGCACCAACGCCACGGGCAAGACGGCCAATCACGTTTCAACGACTGCAAACTGCACGACCTGCCACAAGAGCTACACGGCCTGGACACCAGCCAAGTTCCACGCCAATGTCTCGGTAAGCACTGGCTGCTCAAGCTGCCACAACGGCACAGTAGCTACCGGCAAGACGGCAAGCCACCTCTCAACCACCGCGACTTGCGAGAGCTGCCACAAATCGACCACGATCTGGACGGGCGCCAAGGCAGACCACAGCACCTTCACCACAGCCACCAATTGCTCAAGTTGCCACAACGGAGCCAATGCCACCGGCAAGACCGCTAATCACGTTTCAACGACTGCCAACTGCACAACCTGCCACAAGAGTTTTACGGCCTGGACACCAGCCAAGTTCCACATCAATGTGGCGGTGAGCACGGGTTGCTCAAGTTGCCACAACGGCACAGTAGCCACGGGCAAGACGGCCAGTCACCTGTCCACGACAGCGAGTTGCGAAACGTGTCACAAATCAAATACGACCTGGAGCGGAGCCAAGGCGGACCACAGCACGTTTACTAGCGCCACAAATTGTTCGAGCTGCCACAACGGCACCAATGCCACCGGCAAGACCGCTAATCACGTCTCAACGACTGCCAACTGCACAACCTGCCACAAGAGTTATACGGCCTGGACACCAGCCAAGTTCCACGCCAACGTGGCGGTGAGTACAGGCTGCTCGAGCTGTCACAACGGCACGGTCGCCACCGGCAAGACAGCCAGTCACCTGTCCACGATAGCGAGTTGCGAAACGTGTCACAAATCAAATACGACCTGGAGCGGAGCCAAGGCGGACCACAGCACGTTTACGACGGCAACCATCTGCTCAAGTTGTCACAACGGAAGCAGTGCCACTGGCAAGACGGCCAATCACATCACGACCACCGCCAATTGCGGCACTTGTCACAAGAGCTACACGAGTTGGACACCGGCCAAGTTCCATATCAATGTTTCAGTGGTCACGGGTTGTGCAAGTTGCCACAATGGAGCGGCGACGACTGGCAAGACCAGCAGCCATATCTTGACTACGGCCGGTTGCGAAACCTGCCATAAATCAACCACCGTCTGGACCGGCGCCAAGGCTGACCACAGCACGTTCACCGTAGCAACCAACTGTTCCAGTTGTCATAACGGAAGTACCGCCACCGGCAAGCCCGCCAATCACATTCCAGAAGCACAGTTGCTTGCCGGCAGTTCGATGACCTGCAAGGCGTGTCATACCAGTACGACTTCGTGGGCTACACAAAAAATGAATCACAACGCCAGTCTTGGTAACGGTGCCGGATGGTGCAAATCCTGCCACGCGACCGGCACGGCCTATCTGGGTAGCATGGAGAAGAAGGCGCTGGCCCACCAGGCCAGGAGTGGTACGGCGCCTACCGATTGCTCCATGTCGGGCTGCCACAAGCCGCTGGGTAGCAAGGGAAGCGCCTATTCCAAGTGGGACTGAGTTCAGTTTGATTTCGTCTTTTTTTGATCAATTTTTCACCAATCACCTATTACGCATCATGAACAAATATATGTTGAGACCCATTGCCGCCAGCATTTTTGCTGGCTTTGTTGCCGCTGCGAATGCACAATTTGTCGACGACGTTGAGGTTCGCCAGGAGGGCGTCAATGCGGTGATCGAAGTCAAGTTTGTGACGCCCGTTCTCTACTCAAAGTCAATCTCGGCGCGCGCCTCCGATCTTGTTCAGTCGTTCTATACGGTCCTGCCGACGCGCGACCAAATTCATGACAGCACGAGCGAAAGACGAATCGCTGGTGCAGGAGAGATTCCGACGATCGTGATTACGGATGAATCGGACAACAGCATAGCCCAGCTTAATTCGACCAGACGCCTGGTGGTTCGCTTCGGTGCGCCGGTTCGGTTCAGGGTGCGGGCGGGTCGCGATAATCGCAGCATTGAATTTGTCCTGGACGGCCTGGGAGCATCGGCAAAGTTGATTGCAACCGGCGCGCCTTCCTTGGCACTAGCCACCACACTCAATGTTCCGACCCGTGCTCAGGATATGTCGGCAGCACCGGCGGCACCTGAGGTCGAGGTTTCAGCGAAGGAACTGCTGACAGCCGCACAGTCAGCATTTGATGGCGGCAACTATGGTTTGGCAACTGAAACCTTGAACCAGTTGCTGAATCTGCCACCCAATGGTTCGTCGCGACGAGCACAGGAGCTTGCCGGTCTGTCTCGATTGAATGCAGGGGACCCTGTGCGTGCAGGCAGCGAATTTGATCTTTTCCTGAAGCTCTATCCGATCGGCGCGGATAGCGATCGCGTGCGCCAACTTGTCGCGTCTGTGACTTCTGTGCAGGCATCGACCGAAAAACCGAAAGCTGCAGCCGAGGCGACTTCAACGACCAGTGGTTCGGTTTCGATGTTCTATTACGGTGGCAAGTCTGATGTTCGCTCCCAGGAGTTCAAGGACTCGGTATTAGGCGGCTTGCCGATATTGCAGTCCGACACTACCTTGTCGGCCATGGATCAGCGGCAACTGCAAACCAATGTCGATCTGAATTGGCGGTTGCGGGATGCAGAGAAGGATATGCGCTTTGTCTTCCGCGATAACTACAGTGCCGACATGATCAAAGACATTGGAAAGGAGCGACTTTCTGCGCTCTATTTTGACTACCGTTCCCTTGTCAACGGGACCAGCTTTCGCGTCGGACGCCAGTCGCCCAACGGTGGTGGTGTCCTGTATCGATTCGATGGATTGCAAGCCAGCTATGCCTTCAAGCCGAAGT